>JAZUKT010000054.1:0-3272 GCA_045643445.1 Eubacteriales bacterium | reverse complement strand
CGATGTTGAAACGCTCATCAGCGGCACGATCGAAGAAGCACAGGCGGCCGGACACACGTCTGCCTGCCAGAAGTGCGGCAACTGATACGTACACAAATGAAAAAGAGCATCTGCGGATGCTCTTTTTTGTTTTTGGCTTTTGAATGTGTGTCAGCGCGTTTTTCTGCTCGGATTCACCCGATCCGTGCGACGCCGGTCTTGCGGGCGGCTTCTGCCACGGCGGCGGAAACGGCGGGCACAACACGCGGATCGAACGGCTTCGGAATGATGCACTCGGCGGAAAGTTCTTCCTCCGGGATCAGCGCGGCGAGTGCATGGGCGGCTGCCATTTTCATTTCCTCGTTGATGTCGCTGGCGCGCACGTCGAACGCCCCGCGGAAAATGCCGGGGAAGGCGAGCACGTTGTTGATCTGATTCGGGTAGTCGCTCCGTCCGGTGGAGATGACGGCGGCGCCGCCTGCCTTGGCGTCCTCCGGGAAAATTTCCGGCGTCGGATTGGCGCAGGCGAAGATGATCGCGTCACGGTTCATCGTTTTCACCATATCGGTCGTGACGAGGCCGGGCGCGGAGAAGCCGAGGAATACGTCCGCTCCGACAAGCGCATCCTTGAGGGTGCCTTTTTTGTGTTCGCGGTTCGTGCGGGTCGCCAACTCTTTCATGTGCTCGTTCGGGATCGCGTCGTCGCCTTCGCAGAGGATGCCGATCTTGTCGCAGAGCGTGATGTGCTTGAATCCCGCGGCGAGAAGCAGACGGCAGACGGAGGAGCCCGCCGCACCGATACCGTTGATGACGACGCGCACGTCAGCCCGATCCTTCCCGACGAGCTTGAGGGCGTTCGTCAGTCCGGCGAGCACGATGACGGCCGTGCCGTGCTGATCGTCGTGGAATACGGGAATGTCGCATTTCTCCTTGAGCCGGCGTTCGATCTCAAGGCAGCGCGGTGCGGCGATGTCTTCGAGATTGATGCCGCCGAAACTGCCGGAGATCAGGTAGACCGTGTTGACGAATTCGTCGATGTCCTTCGTCTTCACGCAAAGCGGGAACGCATCCACGCCGCCGAACGCCTTGAAGAGAACGCATTTGCCTTCCATGACGGGCATACCGGCTTCCGGGCCGATGTCGCCGAGACCGAGAACGGCAGTGCCGTCCGTGATGACCGCGCAGAGATTGTGCCGGCGGGTCAGTTCGTAACTCTTATCTATGTCCTTCTGGATTTCGAGGCAGGGCGCGGCCACACCGGGCGTGTAGGCAAGGGAAAGATCTTCCTTCGACTTGACCGGCACGGTGGCGACGACTTCGATTTTTCCTTTCCATTCGCCGTGCAGACGAAGGGATTCTTTTGCGTAATCCATGGTGAGTCCTTTCTTAAACCATCAGCGCGGGATCGACCGACTGATCAAATTCTTCGGGGGAGAGCAGACCGAGAGCGGTGACGGCTTCCTTCAGCGTCAGACCGTTCTGATGCGCGTATTTCGCGGCGGAGGCTGCTTTTTCGTAACCGATCTTCGGCGTGAGGCAGGTGACGAGCATGAGAGAATGCGAGAGATACGCCGCCATCTTTTCGCGGTTCGCGCGGATGCCGTCCACACAGTGGATCTCGAACGAGCGCATGACGTCGACGAGCAGCGTGACCGATTGCAGGAAATTATAGGCGAGCACCGGCATGAAGACGTTCAACTCAAAATTGCCCTGCGAGGCGGCCAGCCCGACGGCGGTATCGTTGCCCATGATCTGGACTGCCACCATCGTGACGGCTTCACACTGCGTCGGATTGACCTTGCCCGGCATGATGGAGGAACCGGGTTCGTTGGCCGGGATCTCGATCTCTCCGAGCCCGCAGCGCGGACCTGCGGCAAGCCAGCGGATGTCGTTGGCGATCTTCCACAGATTGGCGGCGAGTGATTTCAGCGCACCGTGCGTGAAAACGAGCGCGTCCTTCGACGTAAGTGCGTGGAATTTGTTCGGATCCGGGACGAATGCAGTACCGAGGAGCGCGGTCAGCTCGGCACAGACGGCCGCATCAAATCCGGCGGGAGCATTGAGCCCGGTGCCGACCGCAGTTCCGCCGATGGCGAGCTGTCTGAGATGATCGAGTGAACCGACGATCATGGCGCGGGATTCCGTCAGCATGGCGCGCCAGCCGCTGATCTCCTGCGAAAAGCGGATGGGCGTCGCGTCCTGCAGGTGCGTCCGACCGATCTTGATGACGTCCGCGTTTTCCTGCTCCAGTTTTTCAAATGCAGCAGTCAGGCTGTCGAGCGACGGCAGCAGATGCTGTTCAATGGAGGCGACCGCGGCGATGTGCATGGCGGACGGGAACGTGTCGTTCGAGCTTTGCGAGGCGTTGACGTCGTCGTTCGGATGCAGGCATTTCTGCCCGGCGATCCCGTTCCCGCGGTTGGCGATCACTTCGTTCACGTTCATGTTCGACTGCGTGCCGCTCCCGGTCTGCCAGACGGCCAGCGGGAAATTCCCGTCGAGGCTGCCCGTGAGAATTTCGTCGGCTGCCGTCTCGATCAGCGCGGCTTTATCAGCACTGATCTTTCCGATGGAACGGTTGGCGCGGGCGCAGGCCTTTTTCAGATACGCGAAGCCGCGGATGATCTCCTCCGGCATTTTTTCCGTGCCGATTCTGAAATTCTCGTAACTCCGCTCGGTCTGCGCGCCCCAGTAGCGGTCTGCCGGTACGGCGATCTCACCCATGGTATCGTGTTCGATACGGTATTCCATGCGTCGTTTCTCCTGATTCTGTATGTATGTCCGAATTTATTTCACGTTTTGTATTTCTTTTTCCGTAACGCTCTCTAAAAAGGTGCGGAATTCTTCCACAGTGCCGCCCGAGAGGCTGTCTTTGCGGTATACCTGTGCATGGTTTTGACCGAACACAAAAACGAAATAATCCTTTGTTTCCGCAAGTGCTGTGATGTTGCCGTACTTAAAGTCGGAACTGCCGACATCAGTTTCCGAATGATAACCGTCTTCCCGGAAGGTTACGGCTGACTTCGATAATCCCGGCAGCATTCTTTTCCGCGCGAGATACCCGTTGATCCTGTCTTCGAATATCAGCGTCAGCAAGACGGCCGCCGCAATAAGCCAGGTGATGATCGTTCTGAAGTCGAGCGTGAATTTTTGGTCTCCCAGAGGTAACGTCAGCAGAATGGCCAGTACGATGACGATCACGCCGAAAATATGCGAGCGAAGGCTTCTTTTTTTACGAACGGTTTTTCTGAGCGCCCTTGCCATCGTGGCGATTGCTTCTTGATTATAAGCAG
>JAZUKT010000053.1:0-6175 GCA_045643445.1 Eubacteriales bacterium | reverse complement strand
CGTTAATCATCAGATAAGCTGCTGTTCGTTGATCATCAGTTTGAACTGTAATCCGAATTTTTCGGCGGCTTTCCTGCACAGGATCATTCTGCTCATAAATATCTCAAAATAATCCATCACGGAGCCGTATCTCGTATCGACCGCCAGCTTCAATTTGATCAGGGTATGCGCGTCGTTGATCTTCAGCTCGGATTTCGTAACGGAATAATTCACCCGGTCGTGAATGTCAAATCCGGCCATATCCTGATTGCGCACCCGGCTTCTGCGGACGTCCGATTTGTCGGCCGGTATCAGCGCCGCCGCCGCCTCGCTGACCGGCTGTCCCGTTCCCTCGTCGTGTTTTCCGGCAAGCGACGGTTGTCCATAAATTCCCACGATATCATCATGCCGCACGATCGTGATTTGTGCAAGACCTGCGCGAAAAAAACATATGACAAAATTGTAAATTTGCGTTCGCCGGATTTAGAAATGCGGTGATCCGATCCGCTCTGCCGCGAAAAATCCGCCGGGAACGGCAGAATATGCGCGGGAAAATCTTGTATTTTCACCCGAACCGTGCTATACTGAATCCGTATTATTTGTATCCGGCGCCTGTTTTTTTAATAAAGGCCCGGTGTGATTTCGGAAGCGAATCATGAAGAAAATGAGTGACAGAAAGTTTATCGCCGTATTATTGCTTGCCGACGTTCTTCTGATCGGCGTGTTTTTGTGCGAGTTCGCGCTCTTTCACCACGTTCTGCCGCGCCGCTTCAAGACCGTCGATCTGAACCCGATCACGGAAACGCTCGGTGATTTTGAATCGGACGCCGACGACGATCCCGTCGAAACGCCCGCCGATCCCATCGAAGCATTCAAAGCGTCCGTCATGTCGTCAAAGCGCTACGGCGAAAGCCCGCTCGGCGAAAGAGAGATCACGGACATCGGCGTCTATTACGAGGACAACGCGAACATATACGTTTATTCCTGCTCGTACGGCGAGGGCGACGACAAGGTGACCTATTACACGGCGGACTTTACGGTATCCGATCTGTCGGAGCTGAAAACCTACGTCTGCACGACCGCCCGGGGCAGCGTAACGGACGGGCTGATCACCGACGTCGTGCGGGAGACCGGCGCCGCGCTCTGCGTGAACGGCGATTATTTCAAATCGAGAAGCCAGGGCACCTATATCCGGAACGGCGTTCTGTATCTCCACAAGCCGACGCAGGGCGACATCTGCCTTCTGTATGCGGACGGCACGATGGAATGCAAAAACGGACGGGATTTCAATGCGCGCGAAGAGATCGCAAAAGGCGTATGGCAGGCGTGGACGTTCGGCCCGAATCTGTTCGATGAGGCCGGCTGCCCGATCCTCAAAAACGAGGACTTCAATATCAGCGGCAGTTATATCCTGAACCGCGATGAAACGAGCGGCATATACGGTTTCCAGAACGATCAGCCGAGAACCGCGATCGGCTATTTCGAAAGCGGGCACTACATCCTCGTGGTCGTTGACGGAAGAAGCGAAGGGCATTCAAAAGGCGTGACGCTGCCGGAGCTGGCGCAGCTCATGTACGACGAAGGATGCAAAGTCGCCTACAACCTCGACGGCGGCGGAAGCTCCATGCTCTGGTTCAACGCCCGCTTGCAGAACGACAAATGGGAAGGCATCAAAAACGGCAGAAAGCCGAGCGATTACATCTATATTTCCTTTGACCGGAAGGAGGATTGACCATGAAAAAGAAGACCCGGGTCCTCATGCTGATCCTTACCGTGATCTCGAACGTGACGTTTATCCTCTCCGGGATGCTCATGACGTTCTGGATCATCAACACGATGAACGCCGCAATGGAGTTTCTGTCGAATCCCGTCACGCTGATTCTGATGATGGTTCTGTTCACCCTGTCGTTCATCGCCTCGCCTATCAATATTGCCCTGTACGTCAAAATGCTCCGTTCCGATAAGCGGACAAGAGAATCGGCCGCGGAGTCAACCCAGGCAGAGCCGGAAAAAAGCGCGAAAGTTTAAGATAAAGCCGCACACGAATCCATACACACAAAAAATGCCTCGGAATACGATTTTCCGAGGCTTTTCTGTTTGTCGTAATGGCGCCGGGAGCGCGAAATTATTTAAAAATACTCTTGCAATTTTCTCCGCTTTTGTGTATAATTGTATCGTGGCTGTTTGTCGGGATGCGCCTGATGCGGATTCCGGCAAACGATATTGACATTTCCATGCATTGTGTATAGGAGGAAACAAAAATGAAAAAGACGATCATTTGTCTGTTTTTCTGTGTTGTGATGGTGTTGGCGACAGCGACTGTCTCCGCATTCGCAGACACAACTCCCGAAATCGGTCCCGCACCTGTTATTTACAACCTCTGGGTTGACGGCACGCAGGTCTCGACCGCTAACCAGGACAACATCTGCGGCGATCTCGGATCCGCTTCGTACGATCCCGACACAAATACGCTTACGCTGAACGGCTATGGCGGCGGCCCCATCACATCCCGAAGCGCGCTGAACATCGAACTGAAGGACGGCTCGGCTAACATAATTTACGTTCCGGGAAACGCGAACGGTATCACCATTGATGAAGGCGACTGCACGTTCAGCGGCAGCGGCGATCTGGGAATTTCCGTTGAGAACAGCAGATTTGACGGCATCTACCTCGGAGACGGAGACCTGTACGGCACCTTCGGCGGAAACCTCGAAATCTCCGCCGGCGACGACTGTATCTATCTCGGAGAAGGCAGCGTTTCCCTCGTCGTTGAGGGCAACGCCGATCTCGAATCCGCCTACGGTCTCTATATCCACGGCGACATTGACGTTGAATTCAAGGGCGACGTCAGCATCGATTGCGATTACTACGGCATCTTCTCCTACGGCGACATCGACGTCGCAATTGACGGCGACGTTGAGATCAGCGCCGGCGATGACGCCATTCATGCCTACGGCGGCGTTTCCGCAGTTTTCGGCGGCGATACAGTGATCGACGTCGAGTATGACTGCATTTGTGCCGAAGACGGCGACATTGACGCAGAATTCGGCGGCGAAACAACGATCACCGCAGGCGATGACGGCATTTATACCGAGGACGGCGACATTTCCGTGTCTTTCGGCGGCGATACCGTGATCGAAGCCTATGACTACGGCATTTATACCGAGTACGGCGACGTTTCCGTCAGCTTTGCCGATAAGGCCGAGGTCAACGCTTACTACTACGCCTTCGGTGCCAATTACGGCAACACAAAGGTGGTTGCCAACGGCGATCTCACGATCAACGCTCCTGATGATTACTGTGTCTACGGCTACTATAACGTTGAAATCGGCGGTACCGGCGCGGTTGTAATGGACGGCTACTATCCGATCTGGACCTACTACGGCGACGTCATTCTTTCCGGCTCCGCTCCGGTGACCATTACCGCATACCAGAATCCCATCTGGCTGTATGACTACAACGATGCGGGCAACTCCCTCCTGCTGAACGGCACCGGCGCTCCGATCACGCTCGTCTCCACCGATGGAGAAGCAGCCGTCATAAACTGCAGTTCCGACACCAGCCCCGTAGGCGGCACGAACCTTGACTACTACGACCTCGTAACCGGTTCTCCCGATTCGTCATCCGTTGTATACGACCACAACAGTACGTTCAACGTCAGCGTGACCGCGCCCAAGCACGGTTCCGTTGAAGCCGCTCCCGATAAGGCGGCGGCAGGCGAGACCGTCAAACTGACCGTCACGCCCGACGACGGCTATGAACTCGATACCCTGACCGTCGTTGATAAGAACAAAGCCCCGATCTCCGTCGCTGTGAACGGTACCTTCACGATGCCTTCCTCCGACGTATCGGTCAGCGCGTCCTTCGCCGCTGTTGAATACACCATCACCTATAAGACGAACGGCGCGGTCAAGAACAGCAATCCGAAGACCTACACGGTCGAAGACACGATCGTCCTCAACGACCCCGTAAAGCCGGCGGCACTGTTCCTCGGCTGGACCTGCGACAAGCTCGGCGGCGGAATCAAGCTGATCCCGCAAGGCACGACCGGCAACCTCGTTATTGAATCCCGGTGGGCTCCGATATCGTCTTTCGCTGACGACGTGATCAAGTCCGATCCCAAGACTCCTTCCTCCGCAGGCGATCCCGTTGTGATCCCGACCGTGAAGGATCCCGAGACAGTCGAGCCCGAAATCAGGGAATTCCCGTTTGATGACGTTCCGGCGGATCTGTACGCCGATGCGGCATATGTGTTTGAAAACGGTCTGATGATCGGCGTGTCCGACACGAAATTCGCGCCTGACGTTTCGCTGAGCCGTGCTATGATCGTCACGATCCTCTACCGTCTCGAGGGCGAACCGGCGTTCATGAACGACAACGTCTTCACGGACGTGGAAGAGGGCAGCTGGTACGAAAAGGCTGTCGTCTGGGCTAACGGCCAGGGCATCGTCCTCGGTTACGGCAACGATAAGTTCGGTCCGAGCGATCCCGTTACCCGCGAACAGTTCGCAACGATCATGTACCGTTACGCACAGTACAAGGGCTGCGACGTCTCCCTTGACGAAAACGTCAACTTCCTGAGCTACGCTGACGTATTCGACCTTGACGATTACGCAAAGGCTCCGATGTTCTGGGCGCTCGATAACGAGCTGATCGACGATGTCGACGGTGCTCTGCTTCCGACCGAGGACGCGACCCGTGCCGTCGTCGCAGCCTTCCTCCATCGCTTCTGCGAAACATTCGCATGAGCCGAAACAGCAGAATAAATCCTGATAAAACAACAAGAGCGGTTGCCTTCATGCAATCGCTCTTGTATTTTTTATTCACAATCGTATCTGCCGCATCGGACTGTCCGCACTCATCCCATGATCAGCGTGCCGAACTGCTCCGGGCGGTGGAAATCGTCAACGGGCCAGACGATCTCCTTCCACATCCCGAAATGGCTGTCTTCCCGTTTGTCCGCTTCTCTGATCTTATAGAAATTGCCGGTGAAGCGGTAGCCCGGAACGAGCGCCTCTTCCGTCAGATCGGTGAAGAAGCGGCGGAGATCGGCGATCGGCAGACGGAGCAGGAGCGTCCATTCCTTGCCTTCGCGTCCGGCCTCGATCGGGAATCCTTCGGGGAATTTGGAGAAAACGGAATACCGCTCGTCACGGTTCGGGCCGAACGCCTGCAGACGGGCGCCGAGGGAATTCGTTTCGCAGTTGATGTACCCGGCCGGCGAAAACGCGAGGAAAACCTCCATCGCGTCGTCCTGATAGACGGGATCGTCGTTTTCGGTGAAGCGCCGGACGGGGTTTTCCTGCTCGCAGTTCAGCTTGACGAGGAATCCGTAGCCGGTCACGTAGACCATGCGGGCATAGGCGTTATAGGAAGCGGCGCTGTTCCAGCCGTAGACGGCAATGGCCGCCCGATCGACGGCATCCCAGTTGACGGCCGCTTCCGAGGCAAAACGCGCGACGGTATAGGGTTCGTTTCCGTTGATGATTTTCATAGGTACCTCCATCTAATATCAGAATCCGCAGAACCGACCGAGTGTACGGCCGCTCGGATGCCGTTTGGCGTCTTCGTTCCGCTTTTCCGGCAGCGGCTCCGTTTCCGGCGTAAAGTCATCGGTCGGCGCAAAAATCAAAAGTTCGCCCGGCTCCGTTTCAATCTCAATCATGCGGCCGTCGCAGGAACCGCTGCGGGAACCGCTGATATAGCAGGTGCCGTCAAAGGGATTTTCCATCCGCAGGAGACCGCCCCGGCTTCTGACGGCTGCCCACGCGGTTTCCCCGTCGATCCGTTCGGCCGAGACCTCGAATCCGCCGACTGCATGAAGCGTAAAGCGGGCGCTCGCCTTCTCTTTCACCGCCGGGAAGAGCCGGATCACGCCGTCGTAACTCTGGAGGAGCGTTTCATTCAGCGCGCAGGAGAGCACCCCCGTGCATTCCAGTCCGTTGTGGCGGAATTTCCAGCTGAACAGCGGCAGATCCTCGGCAATATCCTCGGCGTTTTTGTTCATGACGCGCAGTTTTTCTTCGTAGAAGCGATCGCGGTAGCCGCTGTCGGGGTCGTTCGTGAGCTTGTAATGCCCGATTCCATTCGAGACATACAGATATTTTTCAATGTGCCGTTCCAGCAGAATGGCGGCGTCCTCACCGAGTCCGAGGCGCGCGGCCGTAATGGCGGAAGGATCCCAGCCCATAACGGG
>JAZUKT010000052.1:0-3057 GCA_045643445.1 Eubacteriales bacterium | reverse complement strand
GAGGACACCCGCAACAGAACAAAAAAGCGTTAGGACACCGATCGAACGGCACAGTCCTAACGCTTTTGTATTAACTTTGTTTATCCTATACCCATTCAGAAGTTTTCGCCAGGCCTTTTTCAAAAGGCCGCGTATCCCTCGTACCCCTCGTACTCCTTAGTGCAGCACGAAGGCGCAGGGGAGTTTCCACGAGGAATTAGCGAGGTAGAAGGTAACGCTGTCCATGAGGTATTCGCCCTCGTAATACATACAGGACGAAGAGCCGCCGTCGAGGTTAGCGGCATTGACAGCGCCGTACTCCATCATGACGTTAATGAGGTCGGAAGCGGTTGCGCCGAGGTGTCCGGATTTTGCTCTTCCGTCGGTAACGAAGAGGAGCAGAGCGCCGTCCGCCCGTTGACCGATGCAGGTTCTCGGATTCTGTCCGCTGCCGGTGCCGTTCAGTTCTCTCGGCTGGCCGTTGATGATCAGCTGGACGAAGTGGTTGTTCGCGTCGCTGCTTTCCTCCTGGAACGTCACGGCGTCGCGGATCTTCTTGTCGGCCACGAGTTTTTCGACGTCCGCGGCGGTCATGCCTTCCATGCTGATGATCTGCAGGATATTATCCTCCGTCAGTCCGATCAGCACGAGTCCCTCGAACTGCTGCGGCTCGTTCAGCTGGATCTCCCCGCGGGAGACGACCACGCCGTACGGAGCGCCGCCCGAGTTATTGAACGAATTATACAGTCCGCCGTTCATGCCGCCGATCGCGCCGTCTTTTTCAACGAGCTCTTTCAGCGGGATCCCTTCGGCCTGCCACGGGTAGATCGTTGCGACGCTGACCCGCGACGGATCCTTCACGATCATGAGCGTGCCGTAATACGACGAGCCCGAGATCCCGATCACCTGAACGTCGGGTTCCGCCGCCGTATCCACCGTCTTGCCGCCGATCGTCACTTCACTCGACTGCCCCACCGCGATCAGGGTGTCGTCCACCGCTTCGTCGAAGGTCTTCATCGAGTTGGCGTCCACGATCTTCTGGATCTTCTCGGGACTCACGAACCACGACGCGAGGGACTTCATCTGCCCCGTTTCGAGCAGCGTCGTCACGAACATCGACTGCGCCGCCGGATTCGCGTCCGAGCAGATCATCTTCATCGAGATCAGCAGCGTCGCCGCGAGGATCACGACCGCCGTCAGCAGCACGATCAGGAATCCCCCGACCAGCCGCAGGATAATACCGCCCGTCGTGAGCGATTTTTTCTTTTTTGCCGGCTGACGGTTCGGATTCTGCGGATTCGGCTGTGTCTGCCTCGTCTGCGGATTCACCGGCCGTGTCGGTCTGTTATCATACGAATTTCGTGTCATGCGACGATCTCCTTCATCTGTAACATCTTCCATACGCCGTCGGACAGCACGAAGCAGACCCGCGTGTTCATCGTATCAGCGAGCGGTTCCCAGGTGTTCCCGGAAATCAGCATATTCTTGTCAAACCGCACGTCGCAGTAGAAGCAGGTCTCCGTCAGGCGGCGGTAGTTCGTCACCGATTCGTTCGTGAACGCCGGATCCGCGAGCGTGTGGATGCTGATGAACGTAATGTCGATGTTGTTGATCCAGTGGTACGCCTGATCGTAGAGCGCGGAGCCCTTGATCAGGTACGGCGTGATCTGGCCGATGCCGTAATATTCGCCCTCCAGGTCGGTGGACATGAAGAGGCTCCACGTCTCGACCGCCTTCAGAACGTCGATCTCAGCCGCGATGTCCGGCGGAAGCTCCAGCCCCGTCGGCTCGTCCGTCAGATCAATTTCGCCCTGCGGCGTTCCGAGCTCGTGCAGCTGACCGGTCACGCTGCGCACGGATACGGACGCGTTGTCTTCCAGAACGGCGATATCGTACTTCATGTACGTCGGTACGCTGCCGATATACGGCATGAGCAGATCACGGTCGGGATGATCAATCGGCAAGCCGAGCGTCGGATCGGTCACTTTGCCGTTCACGAGCACGATCGCGCTGTCTTCCACCGTCAGCGTGCACGTCGTCAGCGGAACGTCCTCGCCCGCTTCGTAGAGCACGCTGTTGCCGTAGCGGTCGTAGAGGATGACCTCCGGTTTCGTCTCGGAGAACGCACGGTAACGCACCGTACCGTCGGTGAGCGCTTCACCCGCCGCCTCTTCGCCGTCGATCGTCACGCGCAGTGCCTTCGGCAGCGTCAGAGAATAACTGTACACCTCCGCCCGGAATTTCGTCCCGGAACGGTGCATTTTGACAGATTCGCCCTCCGCCGTCTTCACCTTGACTTCGGGGATCATGCAGAGCCCGTCCACCGTATAGCGCGCAAAGCCGTCGCTGCCGAGCGTGCGTTCCGTTTCACCGAGTTCGACGCCGTTGAGCGTCACGGTCAGATCTTCGGGCGCTTCCACCGTATAGGTCTGCGGCTTCAGGGTCACACCCGCGTCGGTAACGACCCAGTCCTGCAGCGTAAAGACCGCGAGATGCGTCTCGGGTTCGCCGACGCTTTGGAGTTCCACTTCCGCGATCGTCTGCCCTTCGTCCGTCTTTACGGCGTAGGTACGGCGGCCGTCCTCCGTCTGGGAGCCCGGCACCATCGAGGCGTCAAGCAGCCCGGAGGCAAGCGCTTTCGTGTAGGCTTCCTGCAGATCGAACGGCTCGTATTCGCTGCCGGTCACCGCCGGGAAATCGAGCGTATCCCAGACGGTTCCCGCGCGGGCGGCCACTTTCCATTCGTCGATCAGTTCTTCGACTTTCTTCTCCGGCTGGCAGTTTTCGTACCGCACGAGCAGGCTCTTCACCGAGATAATGGCAATGATCGCGAGGATCACCATGATCACGACGAGGGCGAGATACAGTTTTTTCGCCGGGGAGAGTTTTTTCTTTTTCATCTTCATGGGGGTCATCTGTCCTTTTCGGTTTTTTCGGTTTTTCCGGCCTTCATCAGATCCGGCCATTTCTTTCCGATCACGTCGTATGCCTTATTAACGATGAGTATGCCGAGCCACGCAAAGAGGAGCCCGAGCAGCGCGCCCGCCACCACGTCCGTCGGATAATGTACGGCGAGAT
>JAZUKT010000051.1:0-2604 GCA_045643445.1 Eubacteriales bacterium | reverse complement strand
GACTGGGCAGAAGCTCGACATCCACGAAACGGATCTCGATTACCTCAGCCGGTGCCGGAGAGCGGCCGATTACGTGGCGAAGCGGTGCGGCTGGCGCGTGATCCGCTGTGCCGATGAAGAGGCGGACGCGCCGTATCCGGTCGAGGAGATCGCCGAGCGTGTGTATCAGGCGGCGGCTGCGGCTCTGTAAACGAAAAGAAATGCATGACAGTGAAAGGATAATAAAAATGGTTCTCGTATTTCTGGCAGACGGAATGGAAGAGATCGAAGCGCTCACGCAGGTTGACGTTCTGCGTCGGGCCGGTGTGGAAGTGACCACTTGTGCGGTTGACCACTGGCGGAGAGAAGACCCCGTGGTCGGTTCGCACGATATCGCTATTATGGCGGATATGACGCTGTACGATGCTTGGATGAAATTCGGCGGCGAAAAGCTCGACATGATCGTTCTGCCCGGCGGAATGCCCGGAACGACCAATCTCGACGAATGCGAACTGGTTGACCGTTTCCTCAAAAAGGCAGAGAAAGACGGCACGATCCTCGCGGCCATCTGTGCGGCGCCGATGGTGCTTGGCAAACGGGGGCTGCTTGCCGGTAAACGAGCGGCCTGCTATCCGGGTTATGAAAAGGATCTCAAAGACGCCGTCATCACGGGCGGTCGGGTGGAATCGGACGGAAATCGGATCACCGGCTGCGGCATGGGCGCCTCGACGGAATTTGCGCTTGCCCTGTGCGCGGCGCTGAAAGGGGAAGAAGCGGCGGAAAAACTCCGTCTTGCGATACTGGCAAAATGATCAAGAAACAGAAAGACGATATCCGGGAAGAATACCTGGCGCGGCGTCAGGAAATGGTGCCGGAGGAGAAGTTCCGCCGGGACGAAGCGATCTGCGCGGCCGCCGAAAATCTGGTCAGTTTCCGTTATGCGGAATACGTGCTCCTCTACGCGGCAACGCCGGATGAGATCGACGTTTCGCATATCGCGGAGATAGCGCTCGAACGCGGCAAGAAGGTGCTGTTCCCGCGCTGCGATAAGAAAACGCATACGATGCAGTATCATATCGTGCAGTCGCTCGACGAGCTCGTACCCGATGAAACGGGTGTGCCGGAGCCGCCGGAGAGCTGCCCGATCTACGACGTTAAGGAAACGGGCGGAGCGGTCTGCTTCGTGCCCGGACTGGTGTACGATAAGGCCGGATACCGGCTCGGCTACGGCAAGGGATTCTACGACCGCTATCTGTCGGCGTTTTCCGGCTGTACGATCGGTGTCGTGTATTCCGATTATATTCTGAACGAAGTGCCGAGAGGGCGGTTTGACGTGTCGGTGGATATCCTGCTGACGGAAAAGGGCGTGCGCGTGACGCGGGACTCGAAGAAGGCGCATCCCGGAAAGGGCTGATCGTGCGGTTCAAGGAAACAATCACGGTGCCGATCCTGCTTCTGGTCGTGTTCGCGCTCGTGGTGGCGTCCGGCTTCATCCCGGAAGAAACGCTCGGCCTGAATGAGAATCCGTATCTGGCGGTCGTCATCATTCAGCTTGTGACCTATGCGGTTCCGGCGCTGTTCTACTGCCGGATACGCGGGAAGGAACTGAGTCCGCATCTGCGGCTTCGCTTCTTCCCGATCTCGCAGATCCTGTTTCTCCTGTACGCCGCGCTGTTTCTCGTAAGCGGAACGGCGCTCGTGAGCATGGGGATGTACGCGCTGGCTCCGGCCGGATTCGCGTCGTCTTCCGTGTCGGAGTACGCGAGCTTTGCGATGAACGGCCGGTTCTTCGACGGCGTTTATCTGGTCGTGGCGTTTGCGGCGCTGCCGGCCGTTACGGAGGAATGGCTTTTCCGCGGCATCGTCGCCGGGGAATACGAAAAGCACGGCGCGGTGCTGGCGGCACTGTTCAGCGCGGTGACGTTCTCGATGTCACATTTCTCGCTCGCACGCTTCCCGGTGTATCTTTTCTCCGGGCTGGTGCTGGCGCTCGTTCTCTATACGACGCGGTCGCTTTTCGCGTCCATCCTGCTCCATACGCTGTATAACGCGTCTGTCCTCCTGCTGGAGCCGTACGTGCTCCGACTGGTGGATCGGCAGAACGTCAGCCTGACGCTGCTTGTGCTTCTGCTCGGGGCGGCGGCGATCCTCTCGGGTATGCTGACGTGCTTTGAATCCAGCCATATCTATAAACATTACGCAGAATCGAACATAGAATCCGCCTATGCGGAAGGCAAGAAAAAAGGCCTTTTCGCGCGGATCGCAGATACATTTTTCAGCCCGGCGTTTCTTGTTCTGGTCGTGTTCTTCGTCACCATGGCGATGATCCTCGACTGACGGGGGCAAAGGGGAATCAGACAGATCGGAGGTGGTTCTTACGGATCAGAAGAAAAATGCCGACTGGTTCGGCGAGACGCGGACGTTTTCCGTGCCGTCTCAGTCGGGCAGCGTCCGTCGGACAACCGTACCTAATCAACAGAATCAATCGCGCGCGGTGAACGGTGCTGGCCGTATGCCTGCAGCGCGTCCCATTCAGCCGAGAACGGCGGCGGAACGCCCGACTCAGCCGAGAACGACGGCGGAACGCCCGACTCAACCGAGACCGACGGCAGAACGCCCGACTCA
>JAZUKT010000050.1:0-1792 GCA_045643445.1 Eubacteriales bacterium | reverse complement strand
CGGCAATCTGCTCGTGCAGCATGCGGAGACGGGACGGTATCTTTCCGTACTGTACCCGGACTGCTCCGCGGCGGTGAACGGTGAGATCGTCGAAAACGTCGGCGTGCTCCGCAATGACGGGATGTACTATCTGGAGGCAGGACTGACCTGCACGGCGCTCGGGCTGTTCCGCGAATCCTACACGGTGCAGGACGGCACGCGGGGACTCCGCATCACGGACGAGAACAGTCTGCTGACACTCGACGATCTGCTGGAGACCTATACGTATCAGCCGGAAACCTACGAAACGGAAAAAACGGACGAGGAAAACGGCGAGTCGGAAGAGAAAGAAGCGCCGCAGCTGTTCCTCTTCTGCGGGACGGATGTGGCGGATGTGATGTATCCGGCGCTCACGTCGATCCGGGCGGCGGGACTGGCCGCTACGGTGTTCCTCGACGGACACGAATCGCCCGAGGCTGTCGCGGCTGCTGCCGTCTGCGGAGAGATCGGGCTGATCCTGCCTCATACGGCGGCGGGAGAAGCGGATTTCGCGGCGCTTGAAACGCTGAATGAAACGGCGGCGCGCTATACGGGACGGAGTGCCCGGTTCGTGTACTGCGAGACGGCGGATCGGGAGGCCGTGCGGAAGGCCGGTTACTTCCCGGTGACGGCGGATCTCGTGTCGATCGGCGGAACGGACGCGGAAAGTCTCTGGTCGGACGTCTGCTGGACGCTCCGCGAGAAGGGAAAAGCGTCCGTCTGGCTCGGGGATTACTGGGTCAGCCATTATCTAACCGAGCGGCTGGCCGGAGTCGGAAAAGACGAAATGCTGATCGTGAATCTGGCCGACGGAAGATAAGCAACGGAGAGAACGGAGGGTATTATGGAAAACAAGAAAAAGATCCTGGTTGTGGAAGACGAAAAGAACATCGCCATCGTGATGGAATATAATATCCGCAAAAACGGCTACGACTGCGACGTGGCGTCCGACGGTCTGACCGGGCTGAATATGGCGCTCGCCGGATCGTACGATCTCATTCTGCTCGACATCATGCTGCCGAAGATGACGGGCTTCGAGGTCTGTGAGAAGATCCGCACGAAGAGCCAGGTGCCGATCATTTTCGTGACGGCGCGCGAAGAGGAAAAAGACCGCGTACTCGGCCTTGAGACCGGCGCGGACGATTATATTACGAAACCGTTCTCCTACCCGGAACTGTTCGCGCGGATCCGGGCGAATATCCGGCGTTCCTCCGGCGAAGTGGTGGCGGAGAAGAAGACGCCTGCCGCCGAGCCGATCACCGTCGGGGAACTGACGATCGACCGGGAGCACTATTCCGTGACGAAGAACGGCGAGCCGGTGGAGCTTTCCAAAAAAGACTACGACTTCATCGTCTTTCTCGCGGAGAATCTCGGCACGGCCTATTCGCGGGAAGATCTGCTCGAGAAGATCTGGGGCTACGACAACTACTTCGGCGATATCCGCACGGTGGACGTGACGGTCAGCCGCATCCGCAAGAAGATCGAGGTGGATCCGGCGCGCCCGGAATATCTGATGACCAAGCGAGGGGTCGGCTACTATCTCTGCCGCCGGTAAATCCGGTGATCCTCCTTCTTGAAGGGAGATTCGTATGTTAAAAAGTCTCTATTTCAAAATCGTTCTGATCCTCCTGATCTTTATTATCGCCGTCATGTGCGCGGTCGGCGCGATCCTGATGAACGGCGTCACCTCCTATTACCTGAACGATTTCTCGGAGCAGATGGAACAGTGCTTCCGGCCGGACAGCCTGCTTGTGACGGAGCTGAACCGGGCGGC
>JAZUKT010000049.1:0-1999 GCA_045643445.1 Eubacteriales bacterium | reverse complement strand
CGTGAAGTCGCCGTTTTCGGGATTCGCAAAGCCGGGATCCGCCGTGACGCTTTCCGTATCGAGACCGAAGAACTGTCCGACCTGCTCCGGCGTCCACGTCTTGCCTTCGCCGAGCGAAACGCTGATCTGATCGCCGTCCGCAAGCTCCCACAGAAGGTTGCCGTTTGACTTGACCGTCTTGTGGCTCAGATGATCCCGCTGCAGGTCGTAGATCGGCTTGCCGTTCGTGACGATGATGTTCTTCTCAAGCGTCGCCGACAGATGGTTCTCATAGGCGAAGACGTTCACCGTCTCGGCGCCGGAATTCCAGAAAATGTTGTTGCGGACGAGGTTGTTTTCGCCGTAGCTCTGCTGGAACGCGTTGCTCGAGACGTTGTAAACGAGGTTGTTCTCGAAGATCACCTCGGACGTGCCGTAATCGGCGTACAGACCGTTCGCGCCGTAGCCGTCCGTGATGACATCGTGGATAAGGTTATACGAAATGACCGCGCCCGGCTGCGGACTGAGCAGATAGATGCCGCCCATGTCGGAAAGCGGGCCGCCGATGTTGTGGATGTGGTTTTTCGTGATCAGGTTGTCGTGCGTCGGATTCTCGCGGTACACCCAGTCCCAGCCGCACGAGATGCCGGTGTAGAAAATATCGGCGATCTCGTTATGCTCGATGACGTTCGAGCCGGTGCGGAGCATGAGGATGCCGCACGCCGCCGTGTGACGACGCCCGCAGTGGATGATCGAGCAGTCCGCGACCGTGTTGTGATCCGTCGCGTCAGGAGAGGATTCATCCCGCACGCCGATGATTTTCACGCCGCCGGCACCGCCGTCCCAGAAATCGCAGCCCGTTACACGGATACTATGGCTGCCGAGATCCATGTTGACGCCGTAGAGGCCGTAGTTCGTGAGCCGGCAGTCCTCGACGGTGCAGCCCACGGCGTACCTGAAGGAGATCGTGCCGTCTGCACCGTTGACGCTCTGGTTATCGGACGCAAAGCTGCCGTTGTTGTATTCGCCGCGCGTTACGCTCATCGAAAGGCCGCGCAGGTACACGTTCGTGACGGGCGTCTCCGCCGTGCCGTGGATATCGAAGAGCTTCGCCGTCGTCGGGATATAAGCGTCAATCGTATCCGGCGTGATCGACTCGTCCCGCGGTACGTAGTAGACCCGTCCGTCCTCGTAGTACCAGTCATCCGGGCGGCCGAACGTCTCCGCGACGTTTTCGAGGATATATTCGAGGCCTGCCGGTCCGCTGTTGCCGTTCATATTGAACTGGGACGGATAGAGCATCGTCACCCGGCGCGTTTCGGGATCGTAGGACTCAATCGGCGTGTGCTCGTCGATCCAGTAGTGCAGGAACGTGATCTGGATCCGCTCAAAATTGCGGAAGTCTTTGATGTCGCCCTCCGCCGCCGTGAACCACTTCGAGCTGCTACCGAGCTCGCCCTCGTGATTCTCGATGTCCTCCGTATAGAGGAAGCCCTCCGTCGGATAACGGGTGAGCGAGGCGCGTTCGCCGTTTACGTAAAAGTCGGTGAAATCCCCGTTCCGCACCGGGGCAGAGAGGCATTTCACGCCGTTGAATTCATCCCATTCAAAATCCGTGACCCGGTAGCCGCCGATCAGCCGCGCACCGCCGTTCGATTCAATCGTCAGATTCGGGATTCCTTCGTCGATCACGACCGTTTCCTCGAGAAACCAGTCGCCGTCCGCGAGCCGGATCACCCGCTGCGTCATATCGCCCGACGCACGCAGTTCCCGCACCGCATCGAGCGCGTCGGTAAGCGAAGCATAGTCGCCGCCCTCTCCTACGGTGAGCGCATCCGGCTCCTTCGCCGTATCGGGCCCCGTTTCGGTCAGTTGAATTTCCGTCTTTTCGCACGCCGTCAGCGTACCGACAAGCAAAAGTGCTGCAAGCGCGAGGCACAGCAGTTTTTTCATCATGAAGCCTCCGTTTATTGTTCTGATTGATCTTCCCGGGTCAATTCCGCGCCCGGATCAGCCGTTA
>JAZUKT010000048.1:0-9352 GCA_045643445.1 Eubacteriales bacterium | reverse complement strand
CAGGATCGGAACCGCGCCGATCAGCATGGCCGGTATTTCCCCCATCGTCCAGAAGAGCGCCGTCAGATTCGCCCCGATCAGCGAAGCGCACGCATAAAAGAGCTTACTGAAAATGTACGGGCTGTTCCCGGCGAAAAGATCCCGCAGAACGCCGCCTCCGACGCCGGTCAGCACGCCGACAAACACGGCAAGGAAGAAATTTTCTTCCGCCATACCGGCACGGACGCCGACCACCGTAAAGACGGCCAGGCCGACCGAATCCATGATCAGAAGAAAGTGATTATTCTGCTTTTCGGCAATGATGCCGCGGATTTTTGGAAGAAAGACGATCAGCGACACACCGATCGCCACGAGCGCGTACACCGGCTCACGGAAGGCCGCGGGCGGTGTGATATCGAGCAGCACGTCCCGGATGATGCCGCCGCCGATCGCCGTGGTGGTACCGAGGATGACGACGCCGAAAACGTCCATTTTCTTTTCGATGGCAACGGATGCGCCCGACACCGCGAACGCGATCGTGCCGATGATTTCGAGAATTAAAATGATACCCATAGCAGTTTCTCCGTCAGGTTTACCGGATCTGTCCGGCGTTCAGCATGTCGGCCAGTTTTTTGAGCTTCGGCGCAGCTTCCGAAAAGAACGCGCGGTAGCTTTCGCAATAGCGGTTCCGTCCGAGACCGTCTTCCTCAGCCGGTTCGCGGTATCGGGCACAGCCGCCGCGGCACAGTCGGTACCACGGGCAGGTGCGGCACGCCGGATCGACTTTGCGCGAGCGTGCGCGGAACCGTTCGGCGGCGTCAGAAGCGAGCAGCGCGTCAACCGAATCGGTGCGGATATTGCCCATTCTCCACTCGTCGAGGACGTAGAAATCGCACGGATACACGCCGCCGTCCGCTTCGAGCACGAGATTGGCCGGGCAGGCGCCGTTCATGCCGCAGCACTCCGCCGGTCTGCCCGATGCGAGCAGGACGAAATTATCGAATTCACGGACGCTGTGGTAGTGTCCGGCGAGAATATCGTCGTAATAGAGGCCGAACGCCGTCTGTAAAAAAGATAAATATCGCTCCGGCGTGAGGGAGAACGGCGTTTTCTCTTCCGTATCGCCGAAACCGTCGATATGCCGGATGAACTGCACGGACGGTACGCCGCGGCTGCGGAAATAGCGGTAGATCGATGCGATATGCTTCGCGTTCTGCTCCGTCAGGACGGTGAGGACGTTATAATCTATGCCGGACTCCTGCAATCGGCGCACGGTTTCCGTTACTTTTTTGAACGTGCCGTCGCCGTTCGCGTCGATCCGGGCGGCGTCGTGCCATTCGGCCGTTCCGTCCAGCGACACGCCGACGAGGAAGCGGTTCTCCCGCATGATGGCATAGAGTTCGTCCGGGATGGCGTAGCCGTTCGTCTGGATCGAATAATGGACGGGGAGTTTTTTGGTATTATACCGCTCCGTAAAGCGGATGAAGGTGCGGTAAAAGTCCGCTCCGGCCAGCGTCGGTTCGCCGCCCTGAAAGGCAAACGACACGTCGCCGTCCGCGTATTCAAACGCACGCCGCACGAGCGCTTTCGCCGTTTCCTCCGTCATGATCCCGTAGGAGGACGTCGTACGGTGTGCCGCCACGTCCGCGTAAAAGCAATAGCGACAGCGCATATTGCAGAGCCCGGACGCCGGTTTGATCAGCATCGAAAGCGGCCGCATGACGTCCCCTCCTTTCACAAACAAATGCCAGACCGCCGTCTGACATTCGTTTTATTCCCGGTTATTTGTCAAGATAGTAGCAGATCCGGTCGATCCGCACGATGCCGTCGCGGTCTTCGATCAGCTCATACCGCAGTTTGCGGATGGCGTCGCTCGGTATATCGTTGCGGAACGAGCCGTCGTTGCGGTAGATCATATAGCTGACGTAAAACGTCCACTTCGTCGTGCCGTCCGACTCCACCGATTCGTCGAGCTGCTCCACTTCGATGTTATAGAGCATCTGCGGCGCGAAGCTGACGTACGGTTTTTCGGTTTCGTAATAATGTTCGGTAAAATAGGTATTATACGTTTCGTAATCACCGGCAATGACCGTATCAAAGTACGTGAGGAAGAAGCGGACAGCCGCGTTCGTACCGTCTGTGTCGTCCTTCGTAACGCCGAGCGTCAGGCCGCCGTTCTTATAGCGGACGATACGGTCGAGCTGCATATATTCGTCCACCGTCGTCACGTCGAGGTCATAATCGGACGGATAAAAGGCGTAACTGACCAGTCGGTCGGAATACATGGAGGTCGGTCCCTCAGTCGTCGGTTTCTTCGCGCAGCCGGCGTTTCCGGACGTGAGCCACCAGCTGAGGACGGCGAGAACCGTCACCGCGGCAAGAATGAGGATCACTCTCGTACGGCTGCGTCGCTTCTCCTGCTCCGTCAGTCGGGACGGCTTCTTCGTATGATGGAAGTACGTCTCCTTCTCCGGCTTTCCGTTATCCGCCATGTTTTCCCCTTTCCGTTCAGGCCATTTCGATGAAGCGCTTCAGGTTTTCAAGGCCGAGCCTGATACCGACAAGGCGGTCTTCCATGCCTTCGAATTCGATGGACAGATATCCGTCGTAGCCGTTCTGCTTCAGCGTGCGGATGCTCTGGAACACTTTTGCTTCGCCGTGACCGATGATGGCGCCGCGGATGTAGTTGCCGGCTCTCGTCTGGAACCAGCCATTACCCGGGTTGACGTCCATGCCGCTCTTATAGTGGAAGTCCTTGACGTGGACGTGGAAGGCGTAGGGCGCCATCTTGCCGACGGAAA
This sequence comes from Eubacteriales bacterium, assembly GCA_045643445.1. Lineage (GTDB taxonomy): Bacteria > Bacillota > Clostridia > Oscillospirales > CAG-272 > UMGS1696. Next base: position 6,572 of record JAZUKT010000048.1, on the reverse strand, counting down.
TGGTCGGGTCTTCGTCCGCGCACATGAAGTTGCCGCAGTCAACGAGCGAGCCGAAGTTATCGTGGGCAACGGCGTTGACGAGCTTCTCAACGCGCTCTGCATCCTGAGAGAACCAGCCGTGGTTTTCCGTGCAGGTCTTGATGCCGAGCTGTTCCGCAAACTTGGTCACTTCACGGCAGCCTTCCGCAATGCGCGGCAGAGCGTAATCGTAGCTTCTCGAATGCTTTCTGCCGTCACGGTATGCGTTCGCGGCGTCGTGGCGGAGAACCGTGATGCCGAGTCTCGATGCACGCTTCACCGTCTCGCAGACGCGCTTGATCTCGTCTTTCAGATCGCCGTTCGAGCCGTTTACAAAGTCAGCGCCCGTTGCGAATGCGGGAACCGCGATCCCCTTTTCGGCAGCGCGTTCACGAATCCGCTCCGGCATATCGCCTTCAAACAGAACGCCCGTATCAACGAATTCAATGCCGTCAAAGCCGAATTCGGCCGCCTTGTCGATAAGGCCGAGCACGCCGAGATTATCATCGGAAATATAGCCGCCGAAGCTGTACGAACTGACGCAGGTTTTCATAGTTTGATTCCTTTCATTTACAGCGGATCGCTGTTATGATTTATTGTTTTTCTACCGTTATTATATCGCAGACCGTTCTTTTTTGCAAGGGCGGCGGAAAAGTTTTTTCCGTTTTCTCCGGCAAAATGCTTGACAGATGCTTCCTTTGCCTATATAATGAGGGTGTTGTGAACTGCCATCCCGTACATTTTGACAATCTATACATAAAGGAGTTTCATCATGTTTGAAAAACTCAAGGCGCTTCTCGTTGAGGAGCTTTCCGTTAACGAAGCAGACGTCAAGCCGGAAGCCGAACTCGTCAACGATCTCGGCATCAACTCTCTGGAGCTCGCCGATCTCGTTCTCCTCTGTGAGGAAAAGTTCAATATTGAGATTTCCGACGAAGCGATCCACGGTTTCGTAACCGTCGCCGACGTCGTCAGCTACCTCGCTGATGTGACCGGTGAAGCGGAATAAGCGTTTTTTCCACAGCGTGTCGGTTCTTCACCGGCACGTTTTTTATCATTCTTCGCGGAGGTCGCCATGACTGACAAAATCAACGTCCGCGGCATTCTGTTCGATAACGTATCGTTCCCGGAAGCCGTCGATTTTCTTCTGCTCCGTCTCGATGAAAAAAAGCAGGCGGCGCTCTTTACGCCGAATTCCGAGATCGTGCAGGCTTGCATTGAGGACAGCACGCTCGTGCCCGTGATCCGGTCGGCCGATCTGATCGTCCCGGACGGGATCGGCGTCGTGAAGGCCGCACGCATTCTCGGCACACCCTTCAAGGCCGGCAAGGTCGCCGGGATCGAAGTGGGCGAGGCGCTGCTCTCCCGGATCGCCGGAACCGGCCACACGGTCTATTTCCTCGGCGGTAAGCCGGGCATTGCGGAACAGGCCGCCGACAAACTGACGGAAAAATATCCGGGGCTCACCGTCATCGGCACCCACGACGGCTACTTCAAAAAAGACGGCGAGGAAAACGACGCGGTGATCGACCTGATCAACGAGGCAAACCCGGACGTTCTGTTCGTCTGTCTCGGTGCGCCGGCGCAGGAAAAATGGATCTATGCGAACCGCAATCGGCTGCCGGGCGTATCGCTGCTGCTCGGGCTCGGCGGCTCCCTCGACGGCTATGCCGGTACGGTGAAGCGCGCGCCGAAGATTTTCATCAAGCTCGGACTCGAATGGCTCTGGCGGCTGATCAAGGAGCCGTGGCGGCTCAAGCGGATGATGAAGCTGCCGAAATTCTATTTCGGTACGGTCTGGTACAAGTTATTCGGAAAATAAGAGATAAAAGCAAAAAGTCGGAGGAATTTTTCGTTCCCCCGGCTTTCTTATTTTGTTCAGTAGCTGACGCGGCCGATGATCATGCCGCTCTCCATGTCGATGACGACCGTCTTATCCGCCGCGACGATATAAATATTATCGTCCACGTAGAGGCCGCGCGTTTCGCCGTACCACCAGTAGCCGTCGTCGTCCGTAAAGTCGATCTCATTCTGCAGCGTGAAGCCGTCCTCCTCCGTGTAGCGGTAGATCACGTAGCCGTTCTCGGACGGGAATCCGATCAGCGAATGTTCCGGCGCGATCAGGATCGCCTTATGATTATAGAGCGCGGTCGAATAGGTGGCGTCAACCGCCGTCTTATCCCGCTCGATCACGTCGTACGGATCGCTCACGTCGAACATCGAGAGCTTCATCCCGTTCGTGCGGCCCGTCTCCTCATCCGCGTCCTGTCCGAGGCCGAACAGCAGCGTTTCGGAATACGGATGCAGGTAATTCGAGAAGCCCGGCATCTTCAGTTCGCCCATCACGGTCGGATGATACGGATCGGACAGATCGACCGAGAAAAGCGGATCAACCTGACGGAACGTGACGAAATAGCCGACGTCGCCGGTGAAACGCACGGAATAGACGCGCTCGTCTTCTCCGAGGCCGGTGATCCGTCCGACGATTTCCATGTCCTCGTCGAACACGGTCAGCTCGTTATAATCGTCCGCATCATCGTAGCGGTAGTTCGTGAAGCCGTATTCCTCGTCCTCGTAGACGGTATAGGAATTCTTCGCCACGGTCGAGACGACGCGCAGGAAACCGTTATATTCGTCCATCGCGAACTGATTGAGCAGCGTGCCGTCGAGCGTGCCGACTGCGGTCACTTCCATATCGCCGGACACGTCGAGTTTATAGATGTCCGTCCGGCTGCCGTTCTGGTAATGCGTGACCGTATAAACGCTCTCCTCCGTCACCTCCACGGGATCCGTCACGTAACGCGATCCGGCCAGATAAAGGTGCTCGCCGTTCATGTAGAGCGTATCGCCCGCGCCGAGGATCGTCCGGCTGGCTTCCCGCTCGCCGTTTTCAAGCGAATAGCGGCTGATGACCGTATAGGTCTCGTTCGTGAGTTCTTCGGGACAGACGATGCAGTCGACCGGCATGAGTTCCGGCTCGCCCGAACGGTAGAGATGCGGGATATAATCGTCATAGACGACGCCGTCAGAGTTCCACGAATAGACGTAATAGCGCGTGATAAGATAGAGTTCCCCGTTCATGAGGCGGCTTGACGAATACGTGCCGTCCTGACCGAACGAGTCGATCTTCACGGGCGCATACGGATCGCTGACGTCGTACAGGTCGAGGGCGATATAGTTCTCGTTATCGTTCGACCAGACGCCGTCCTTATAGATCTCGTGCCAGGAATTATAGTTCGAGATCACGGCCGCGACGCCGTTCTCGACGTACATCTCCGTTGCGTACTGGCTCTTCGACGAGGATTCGTAGCCGCCGCTTTTTTCCTTATAATCGTCGTAATGATACTCTTCGTTGATGACGACCTGCGTCATGGACAGCACGTCCGTATCCGCGCCGTCGGCGGAGAGGATCACGAGATCCCGGCCGTTTCGGAGGATGTAGATATAGTCTCCGTCCGTTTTGACGATGTCGCCTTCGTCGATGCCGGCTACCTGCGCGTTCGTTTTCGAATAGTCGCCCTTGATCGGTGCGGCAGATTTGGCGGAATCAAGCGAGGAAGGCTCAACGGCAGCCGTCGCGGGCATTTCCATCTCTATCCCATCTTCCAGCACGGCTTCGCGTTCATCGTAATAGTAGGTGGTGCCGGAATAGTTGCGCTCGGCAAGCGTCCGGACTTTCTCGTACACCTCTTCGTATGAAGTCGGCGTATACAGGTCAAGTGTCGGTTTGCCGTCTTCGCCGTTTGCATCGGGCACAGGCGGATCAATACAGATATAGGTTTCTTCCGTTTCGGTTTCGGTTTCGGGATCCGTGTCCGTCATCCCCGTCTCCGGGACTATCTTTCTGATGCCCGGAACGGCGCAGGAAGTGGCGAACAACAAAAGGCTGAGAAGGAGTGCCAATGTCTTTTTCATGGTAAATCGTCCTTTCGCTTCCGATATGATCGGTTCTTTTTGGATAAGACGATTCCCGGGACACCGGAGTTCCCTCTCAGCCTGAATTTTTACAGTTATTTTGCCAATTTCTGCATCAGGTCTCAAATCCCGCGAACTGATTCTGATACAGATCGTAGTACACGCCCTGCTTCTCGAGCAGTTCTTCGTGATTGCCGTACTCCATGACCGCGCCGTCTTTCAGAACGATGATGCAGTCGGCGTCACGGATCGTCGAAAGCCGGTGCGCGATAATGAGGCTCGTGCGGTTCTTCATCAGGGCGATCATCGCCTGCTGGATGTTCATTTCCGTTCTCGTATCGACGGACGAAGTCGCCTCATCGAGGATCAGGATCTTCGGATCGGCGAGCACGGCGCGTGCGATCGAGAGCAGCTGGCTCTGTCCCTGACTGAGGTTGCTTCCGCCTTCCGCCAGTACGGTTTCGTAGCCGTCCGGCAGCCGTCCGAGGAATTCGTCCACCTCCGCGACGTCCGCGGCGTGATCCATTTCCTCATAGGTCGCGTCGAGCTTACCGTAGCGGATGTTATTGCCGATCGTATCGTGGAAGAGCACCGTATCCTGCAGAACGATGCCGATCGCGCTGCGCAGCGTCTTCTTCGGGATATCACGGATATTGACGCCGTCCACGGTGATCGTACCGTCATCCGCGTCATAGAAGCGCGTGAGCAGATTCACGACAGTCGTTTTGCCCGAGCCCGTTGCGCCGACCAGTGCGATCTTCTGTCCCTGCTTGACGGTCAGATTGAAGTCGCGCAGCACCGGCTTGCCCGGCACGTAGGAGAAGTTGACGTGGCTGAATTCGACGTCGCCGCGGATATCGTCCGCCTTCATGTCGCTCGTTCCTTCGTCGATTTCATCGGGCGTTTCGAGGATCGAGAAGACACGCTCAGCGCCGGCGATGGCCGTCAGAATGGACGCATACTGGTTCGAGATCTGATTGATCGGCTGCGAAAGCTGGCGGCTGTACTGCAGGATCGCCTGGATGTCGCCGACCGAGATCGCACCGATCAGCGTGAAATACGCGCCGCTGCACGCCACGATCAGATAGTTGAGGTTATTGATAATATTCATGCAGGGTCCCATGATGCCGCCCCACACGTTCGCCTTGATGCTGCATTTGCGGAAATCTTCGCTGATGACGGCAAATTCGTCGCACGCATCCTTTTCCTTGCCGTACGCCATGACCGTCTTATACCCGGTCACCATTTCTTCGACCTGCGTATTCAGCTGGCCGAGCAGGATCTGCCGCTCAACGAAGTATTTACGCATGAATTTCGACAGCTTCATCGAGACGAAGACGGTAAGCGGCACGGTCACGAGCGAGATGAGCGCCATACGCCAGTCGTAGCGGATGAGCATGATCAGCGCGCCGATGAGCGTGAGAACCGCCGAAATGAGCGACGTGATGGACGATGAGATCGTATTCGAGATATTATCGACGTCGTTCGTCATGCGGCTCATGATATCGCCGTGCGCGTGCGTATCGGTATAGCCGATCGGCAGGTACGAGATCTTGCGGAACAGATCCTGCCGCATCGTATAGACGGTCGTCTGCGAGATCTTCGCCGAGGCGATGCCCGAGAACAGCTGGATGACGGCGCTCGCCAGATAGACGATGGCCATCAGGACAAGCACGCGGACGAGGCCGTCAAAATCGACGTTCAGTTTCCCGTCGCCGATGCGGATGGCGTCGATCGCCTGACCCTGCAGTTTCGGCCCCATCAGACTGAGCACCGTCGAAATGATCGTCGTGATCATGATGAGGAAGACGAGATATTTGCTCTTGCCGATGTACTTGATCAGTTTGAGGACGGTTCCCTTCGTATCCTTCGGCTTCTCCCGGATGACGTTGCGGCCGCCCGGTCCTCTCGGAGGCTGGGAATTATTCTTCTTCATCATTTCCCGCAGTTCGTCCGCTGTCGGTTCCTGCTTCTCTGCCGGTTTGCGCGGTTCAGCCATTATTCACGCCTCCTTCCGTCTTGATCTGCGAATGATAGATCTCCTGATAAGCGCGGCTCGTCTTCATGAGATTGTCGTGCGTATCAAAAGCCGTGATTTTTCCGTTTTCGATGACGGCAATGCGGTCGGCGTGCATAACGCTCGCAATCCGCTGGGCGATCATGAAGATCGTCGCGTCGTCAAATTCCGCGGCCAGCGCCCGGCGCAGTTTCGCTTCCGTCGCCAGATCGAGCGCGGACGTACTGTCGTCGAAGATCATGATTTCCGGCTTACGAAGCGCCGCACGGGCGATTGAAACACGCTGTTTCTGTCCGCCGGAAAGCGACGCGCCCCGCTCGGCGATCAGCGATTCGTAGCCGTCCGGCATCCCGGAGACGAATTCGTCCGCCTGTGCGACTTTCGCCGCCGCCACGATCTCCTCGTCCGAAGCGTCCGGGTTGCCCCAGCGGATGTTTTCATTCACCGTGCCGGAGAACAGCTCGCTCTTCTGCAGAACGAAGCCGATCCGCTGACGGAGGGCGTGGAGATTCCAGTCCTTCACGTTCACGCCGTCCACGTAGACGTTTCCTTCCGTAGCATCATAGAAGCGCGGGATCAGGTTGACGAGCGAGGTCTTGCCCGCGCCGGTGCCGCCGATGAT
>JAZUKT010000047.1:0-11387 GCA_045643445.1 Eubacteriales bacterium | reverse complement strand
ACTCGGTCGGCTATGCCGGGATCCGCCCGGTGAAAACGCCGAACATCGACGCGCTCGCCGCAGACGGACTGGCCTTTGAAAACGCCTTCACGCCGCTGCCGGTCTGTGCGCCTTCCCGTCAGGCGATGCTCACAGGCGTTCAGCCGGATTCCATCGGCGCGCTGTTCAATTATAATTTCATCAACACCGACGGCGCTGATCCGTCAACGCCCACGTGGGTGTCCGAGCTCAGGGATGCCGGATACCGCTGCGCCTATACGGGCTCGTGGGACGCCTCTCCGCATGGCGAACCCGAAGATTTCGGCTACGAATCACTCTTCGACGAGAACGGCTACGAGCGCGAGATCGCCGACAAATACGGAAAAATCCCCTATGAGAACGGTTGGTTCGGCTGCACCAATCCGATCCCGGCAGAAGACACGAAAACCGGGCGTATCTGCCGCTCGGCCGAGGATTTCATCCGTGCGAACGCCGGGCACCCATGGCACATCTGGGTCGATCTGACCGATCCGCATCTGCCCTGCCGTCCGAGCGCGCCGTACGATTCGCTCTACCGTGCCGAGGACATGGAGCCGTGGCCCGGATTCGGCGACACCTTCGAGGGAAAGCCGTACATCCAGCACAAGCAGATCGAAAACTGGCATCTCGAAAACCACACGTGGGAGCAGTTCGCCCCGACCGTCGCCCGCTATTTCGGCGTGATCACGCAGACGGACGCGGCCATCGGCGGTATACTCGGTGCGCTGCGGGAATCCGGGCAGAACGAAGACACGCTCGTCATTCTGCTCTCCGACCACGGCGACACCTGCGGCGATCACGGGATGCTCGACAAACACTACATCCTTTATGACAGCGTCGTGCACGTGCCCTTTATCGTGCGCCCGCCGAAATCCGCCGGGATCGTACCGCAGAAGGTTTCGAAATTCGCGTGCAGCTCGCTCGACGTCGCGCCGACTGTGGAACATTTCTGTTCGCTCACGGCGGAAAGTCCGCGTCACGGCCGCTCCGTCACCGAGTATCTTGAACGGGACGATACGCCGGATTACGCCGTCTTCACCTCAAACGGTCAGCAGTTCGGGCTCTTCACCCAGCGCGGCATCCGTACCGCGTCGTACAAGTATATCTGGAATCTGACGGACGTAGACGAATTCTATGATCTGACAAAGGATCCCGGCGAGCGGCACAACGCCGTGCACGATCCCGCCTACCGGGCAATCATTGCGGATCTCGGCGAAAAACTGTTCGCTGAACTCAGGCGGCGCGGCGATCCGTTCGCCTCCTCATGGGTACGCTGGCAATGCGGTCACGAAACGGACTGAGCCCCGCTGAATTTTGATTTTTTGTGAACGAGCGCCCGTGTTTTTGTACTATATATGGTATATCGTTCCGTCATAACGTCATATTACTGTGAAAACAGCACAACAAAAACGTCTTGTAAAAAAGACGTTTTTCTGTTATAATAAAGTGATATTATATGGACAGATTGTGGGAGAATATATCGTGATAACAGTTTTTAAGAACGGACAGGTTTACGATTCGGACAAGCGTTCGTTCGTATCGGCGAATCTTCTCGTCCGCGACGGCATGATCGAGTCGGTCGGCTCTTTCCCGATCCCCGCGGATGCCTCGGTCGTGGACTGTGCCGGGCACTGGCTGCTCCCCGGTCTCGTCGACGTACACACGCACGGCCGAGGCGGTTATGATTTCACCGCCGTAGACAGCGACGCCGTTCGGATACTGCGCCGTTCCTATGCCGCAACCGGCACGACGACCGTGATGGCCACGCTGGCCTCCGCTCCGATGGACGCGCTCGTCTCCTGCATCGACGCCATCAACGATAACCGCGCACCCGAAGCGGGTCTCGCTCACGTCGGCGGCATCCACCTCGAAGGCCGGTATCTGAATCCGAAGCGGCGCGGCGCTCATGCCGAAGAACTGCTCGCTCTGCCCGACGCGGCGGAACTCGAAGGACTCCTCCGGCGCATGATGCCGCTGCCCGTACACATTTCCTGCGCGGCGGAGCTCGACGGCGGAGAATCGTTCGTCAAAGCCGCACGTGCCCTCGGTGCTACGGTCGGTCTCGCGCACAGCGACGCCACCTGGGAGGAAGCCGAACGCGCCGTATCGTGGGGCGTCACCTCTTTCACGCACACCTACAACGCCATGCGGCCGATCCACCACCGCGAACCCGGCAACATGGTCGCTTCCCTCCTCGCCGACGACTGCTATTCCGAATTCATCTGCGACGGCGAACATTCGCATCCCGCCATGATCCGGCTGGCCGCCCGTGCGAAGGACGCCGCTCATCTCGTGCTGATCACCGATTCGCTCGAAGCCGCCGGATGCCCGGACGGACATTATTCCATCGCCGGTATGACCGTGATCGTCACGAACGGACGCGCCGTTACGACGGAAGGTGCGCTCGCCGGCTCGACGCTCGATCTGTTTACCGCGCTCGTGAATTTCATGCGCTTCACCGGCCTGACCCTTGAAGAAGCGCTCCCCTGCGTCACCGCCAATCCCGCCGCCATGGTCGGACTGGACAACGTCTGCGGTTCGCTGAAACCCGGACGGTACGCCGATCTGATCATGATCCGCGATAAAGAAGCGCCTGCCCCCGAATCCGTCTGGATCATGGGACAGCGCGTATAAGCTACCGTTATTTTAAGAGGAGAACATTATGTCTGACAAGCCGAAATATTACATTACGACCGCCATCGCCTATGCGTCCTCCAAGCCGCATATCGGCAACACCTACGACGTAGTAGCCGCCGACGCCGTCGCGCGCTGGAAACGGCTGTGCGGTTACGAAGTCTACTTCTGCACCGGCACGGACGAGCACGGTCAGAAGATCGAAAACAAGGCCAAGGCCGCAGGGCTCACGCCGAAGGAATACGTGGACGATATCTCCGGGCAGATCAAGTCCGTCTGGGATTCGATGAACACGAGCTACGACCACTTCATCCGCACGACGGACGAATATCACGAAAATAACGTCAAGCACATCTTCAAAAAGATGTACGATAAGGGCGATATTTATAAAGGCTACTACGAAGGCTGGTACTGCGAGCCGTGCGAATCCTTCTTCACGGAAACGCAGCTCGTCGACGGCAAGTGCCCGGACTGCGGCCGCGAAGTCAAACTGACCAAGGAAGAAGCGTACTTCTTCAAGATGAGCAAGTACGCCGACCGCCTGATGCAGTACTTCGAGGAGCATCCCGATTTCATCGAGCCGGAATCCCGCATGAAGGAAATGGTCAACAACTTTCTGAAACCGGGGCTCCAGGATCTCTGCGTATCCCGCACGAGCTTCAAATGGGGCATTCCTGTCGAATTCGATCCGAAGCACGTCGTGTACGTCTGGCTCGACGCTCTCACGAACTATATCTCCGCTCTCGGCTACGACGCGGGGAACGACGAACAGCCCGACAAATTCAACCAGTTCTGGCCGGCGGACGTTCACGTCATCGGCAAGGACATCGTCCGCTTCCATTCGATCTACTGGCCGATCTTCCTCATGTCGCTCGATCTGCCGCTCCCGAAGAAGATTTTCGCCCATCCGTGGTTCAACTTCGGCGCGGATAAGATGTCGAAATCCCGCGGCAACGTCGTCTATGCGGACGATCTCGCCAAGCGCTTCACCGTGGACGGCGTGCGCTACTACTGCCTCTCCGAAATGCCCGTGGGCACGGACGGCTTCATCACCTACGAATCGCTGATCACGCGGTACAATACCGATCTTGCCAACAACCTCGGCAACCTCGTCTCCCGCACCGTGGCGATGACCAAGAAATACTTCGACGGCATCATGCCCGCTCCTGCCGGTGACGACGGTCCCGACGCCGAACTGAAAGCCGTCTGCGCCGACGCCGTCAAGGCATTTGCCGCCGATATGGATGCGTTCCATCTTTCCGACGCCTGCGCCGATCTCTTCACGATGCTGCGCCGCGCCAACAAGTATATCGACGAAACGACGCCGTGGGCGCTCGCCAAGGATGAGGCGAACAAGGCCCGTCTCGGCACCGTTCTCTACAATCTGTCCGAAGTCATCCGCATCGGCGCGGTCCTGCTGACGCCTATCATGCCCGATACCGCGGCGGAGATCTTCCGCCAGATCGGTACGGACGTTTGTGATTACGATTCCGTGCGCGCGTTCGGCGGTCTCAAGCCCGGTTCCGCAGTCAATGACGGCGCCGCGCTGTTCGCCCGCATCGACGAAGCGAAGATGCTCGCCGAAGTAAACGCCGAAATGGAAGCCGCCAAAGCCGCCGCGGCCAAGGCAGCAGAAACCGAAAAGAAGCCCGAAAAGCCGGAAAGCATCGGCGAGATCGGTACCGACGATTTCATGGGCGTGGAACTCCCCACCGCACAGATCATCGCCGCCGAAAAAGTGCCGAAAGCGAAAAAACTTCTGAAGCTGACGCTTGATCTCGGTTACGAACAGCGCACCGTCGCGTCCGGCATCGCCAAATTCTACGAGCCCGACGCCCTCATCGGCAAAAAGATCATCGTGGTCGCCAACCTGAAACCCGCCGTCCTCTGCGGTATCGAATCGAACGGCATGATCCTCGCGTCCGGCGAAGAAACCGTGCGCGTCGTCTTCCTCGATCCCGAAACGCCGCTCGGCGAAAGAGTGCGGTAATGCGTTTTTTCGACAGTCACGCGCATTACGACGATCACCGGTTTGAAGAAGAATTCGCAGGCGGAACGGCCGGCGCCATTCAGATGGTTCACGCTGCCGGCGTCGAGCGGATCATGAATGTCGGTTCCAGCCTCGCGTCGTCCGAACGGTCGATCCGGCTGGCGGAAACGTACGATTTCGTCTGGGCCGCCGTCGGCATCCATCCGTGTGACGCGCAGGAGATCTCCCCCGCCGAACTGGATCGCGCGCTCTCAGCCGTCGAATCGCTCGCGGCGCACGAAAAAGTCCGCGCCATCGGCGAGATCGGCTACGACTACCACTTTGACGGCACCGATCCCGAGAGACAACGCTATTTCTTCGATGCCCAGCTCACGATCGCCGAACGCCTCGGGCTGCCTGTGATCATTCACTCGCGCGACGCGGCCGGCGACACGTTCGATCTGCTTGCCCGTCATCCGGATGCCTGCGGTATTCTCCACAGTTACAGCGGCAGCGCGGAAACGGCGCGTCAGCTCAGCGAAAAAGGCTGGTACGTCTCCTTCTCGGGACCCGTTACCTATAAAAATGCACACAAGGTCAAAGAATCCGCCGCCGTCGTCCCGCATGACCGGCTGCTGATCGAGACCGACAGTCCGTATCTGCCGCCTGTCCCCCATCGCGGGGAACTGAACACTTCGGCCAATCTTCCCTTCACCTGCGCCGCGCTCGCGGAGATCCGCAGTCAGTCGCCGGAAGAGGTCGCGGAAATGACCTATCAGAACGCCTGCCGCGTTTTCAGCCTCGACCTTTGACCTTATCACCATTTCAGTATTCGGAGGAACACATGGGCATTACCAGTGTCAGCAAAAACAATTTATACGTGGCCGTCACGCATCTCTGTACGAACCGGTGCGTCTTCTGCCCGCATAAACTGGAGCTTCCCGATCCGCCGCTCGACGACATCATGAATGAGATCGCTTCCTATGAGCTCGACTCTTTCTCGGAGATCGTTTTTGCCGGTGCCGGGGAACCGACCTGCCGTCTCTATGATATGTTCTCGATCTGCCGCGCCATCCGCGAAGCCTCGAGCACACCGATCCACGTCTTCACGAACGGCCACGCCTCCATGATCCTTGCCGAAGACACGGCGCCGCTCTTCCGCGGTCTCGTCGATCACGTTTCCATCATGCTCGGCGCTCCCGATTCCGAACGTTATATGCAGATCTGCCGTCCGCGCTTCGGCGAAGACACCTTCACCGGCGTCATGAAATTCGCCCGCGAGATCGCCAAGGTCGTGCCCGAGGTCGATATGACCGCTTTCCACGGCACGCTCTCTCCCGAGGACTTCGACCGATGCTTCGCCATCGCGCAGGATATCGGCATCCCGTTCCAGATGTGCGAGCCGCTCTTCCCCTCCGTTGTCTGATGAAATATAAAAGAAAGCCCGTCGAACAAGGATCTTTCCTCATCGACGGGTTGTTTTGTTGCGTTGCAGAATCGGGGGCATCTATCGGCCGATGTTTGGCCAATCCGTTATTTCATTGCCGGATGCTGTTTCACGAACCAGTCGGCCGGTCGTTCCGTCAGATAGGCGTACAGTTCATCCGCCCGCCGCAGCGTCTCCGCCTGCCGGATCGCGCCTTCGTCAAGGGCGTCAAGATCCGCCGGTTTCGTGACGAGCGGAATTTTCAATTTGCCTCTCCGTTCGCCGAGCCACGCTCTCCCCCGTTCGTTCGCCGCGAGCAGGATCGAAAACCGGGGCGACTGCCGGATCTCATCCGTTGTCACGCCGAGCAGCGAAAAGAGCAGTTCCCGCCGCATCCGTGCCGCTGTGTATTTTTTCGTCGGAAGAGCGTTCATGAAGTCGTCCGGCGTTCGTGCCGTCCGCGCTGTCTTTCCGGCGTACCGCAGGCGGTCGTTTTCCTCCGCCGCCGCGATACCGAACCGCGCGTGCGCAAATAGCCGCTCGTTCAGCTTCTCCGGCCGACACGGCGATTCCGTCCGATACACGGCGCGCGCCGCTTCCGGGATCTCCTCCGGCCATTCGCCCGCCGCGAGAATCCGTTCCCGGATTTCTGATGCGCCCGGCAGATCGGTCAGCCGCCGGATCGGGTAAAATTCCGTCAAGCCGAGCCGCCGTCCCGCGCGGATATATTCGAGTCCCAGTTTATCGTTCGCCTCAAGCGGTTCCGTGATCCCGCAGCGCGCCATCGCCTCGTCAAAGAGCACCGCAGAACCGACGCCGCGCCGTTCGCTCTCCGCCAGCCGGATCGCCTCCGCGTAATCGTCGGAATCCCGCACGTCCGCCGCACGGGTGAGCAGCGACAGATCGCCGCAGCCGGAGCCGAACGTCAGCGCGTCCGCCGTCAGTCCGGCCGCAACCGTCACGCCGCCCCGCGCAAAATCCTCGGCGCCCGCCGCGCTCCACGGGAACGGAAGTTCCGCGACCAGATCGACGCCGCATGAAAGAAGCGCTTCGGCCCGCCGGTATTTATCGAACAGAGCCGCTTCACCGCGCTGGGTAAACGATCCGCTCATCACGGCGAGAACGCACCCGTCCTCACACCGCGCCTGCCCGAACAGATACGCGTGCCCCGCGTGTACCGGGTTGCACTCGCATATGACCGCCGTCGTCCGCATCGCCCGCTCCTTTCCGCCATTCGGCCTGATTATTTCTGCTTCATCGCCAGCACTTTTTCTTCATCCGGCGTCACGTAAGCCGTCCAGTTGGTCGTATAGATCACGAAGCCCGGCTTGGCTCCCGCCGGCTTTTTTACTTTGCCGACCGTCGTATAATCGACCGGGATCATCACGCCGCCCCGCGCCTTCGAGTGATACGCCGCGATTTCGGCCGCCTCGGTGAAGGCGCTCTCGGACGGTTCTTCCTCGTTTTCGTCGACGACCAGAACGACGTGCGAACCCGGCTGGTTCTTGACATGAAACCACCAGTCGCGGCGGCTTGCCATGCGCGTCGTCAGATAATCGTTGGCGAGATTATTCCGCCCGCAGAGCACCGTATGCCCGTCCGTCGTGCGGAATCGGCTGATGCTCGGCTGACTCTGCTTATGCTCCGTGTAATTCTTCATTTTGGAGGCGTACCCGCTGTGGTAGAGCTCTGCCCGGATCTCGCCGAGTTCCTTTTCACCGTCCGCCCGTGTCAGCGCGTCGAGCACCGAATAGACGTAGGTGAGTTCCTCCTCCGCGGCCGCCAGCTGTTCCGTCAGATGCACCTTCGCCGCCTTGGATTTGTTGTATTTTTTATAATACGCCTGCGCGTTCGCCGACGGAGAAAGCCGTTTATCAAGCGGGACCGTCACGTCCTCGCAGGTTTCGCTCCAGTAATTCGGCAGGCGGCAGGACTCCATGCCCCGGCTCAGCTGCCAGAGATTAGCCGTAATGAGATCGCCCCACAGTTTGTACGTTTCACCTTTCTCGCAGTCGGCCAGTTCCTCCTGCTGCAGCGTCCTTTTCTTCAGAATGCGCGTCTCCGCGTTCGTCAGCAGCCGGAACAGGTCGCCCGCTTTCCGATGAAGCCGTTCCTCCCGGCTCCGTTCGCCGTAGTATTCGTCGATCAGCGCGCCGAACGTCGGGCAGAACTCCGTCGTCAGCGTACTGCCGTACTGCCGGATCTCCATAAAGGCGTATTCCTTCGGCAGGCCGCCCGCATCACGAAGCAGGCACGGCACGCCGTCGCAGGTGCGGATCTTTTCGATCACGTCGAAGAAGCAGCGCGTCAGATCCCGTGCGGCTTCCTTCATCGTGGCGTCCGGTTTTCCGCCTGCCCGATAGGCAATCTCCCGCGCAATCAGCGGAGAGAGACCGCAGAAGTGCGACATGATGAACTTTTCCGCAGGACGGTCGGGCTCTTCCGCCGCCGCGAGAGACTTGAACAGTCTTTCGTCCGTTTCCGGTGCCAGCGGATCGAGTTTATCCTGCTTCGGCGGCAGTTCGTATTTCATCCCGGCAAGCACCTGCCGCTTTTCACTCGTCGTAAAGTCAACGGATTTCAGCACGCCGATGATCTTGTCGTCCGCGTCCGTGATGATGATATTCGAAAAACGCCCCATCAGCTCGACGATGACGTGCTTCTGCGTCGAGAAGCCGAGATCGTCGTGCGTGTCGAACGTCAGCCGCGCCGCCCGCTCAAAGCCGAGCTGCTCCGCTCCCGCAAACCGTGCGCCCTGAAAATGCTTCCGGAGCATCATGCAGAACATCGGCGGCGTCGCGGGATTCTCCGGCTTCAGGCTCGTCAGATTCATCCGCGTACCAGAGCCGCCTGCCGATATCTCGAGACGATGTTCCTCACCGCCGCAGCGGATCACAAACACCGCCTCTTCACGCGAGGGCTGCGAGATCTTATCCACTTTTCCGTTTGTCAGCTTCGCGTTCAGTTCCGCGACCACAAAGCGAAGCATCGCGGCATCAAAAGCCATAATATCGTTATCGGGAAAGCGTTACGCTTCCTCCGTGTCCTTTCTGTAACATACGAACGGCATCACCCGGCGCACCGCTCTAAAGCCGACCGCCTCCGCCGTTCTGACGGACGCCGTATTCGTTTCGGCGCACGCATAGGATACCGCGTGTCCGAGGCCGGTGAGGTACGCCGTCAGTCGGGCAGCGCACGAAGCCGCAAACCCCTGCCGCCGCCAGTCTCCGTCGCATTCGACCGTCAGTTCCGGCACGCCGTCGTCCGCGAGATCGTTCACGCCTGCGTAGCAGACGATCATGCCGTTCCGGCGGATCACGGCCATGCGGTCGAGCGGATTCTCGGGATCCAGCTCAAATTCGTCGAGCGCCAGTTCTTCCGATCCCGTTTCCCCGTCGAGCGTGTCGATCAGGGCGCAGTCCGGCAAGATCCGGCTCTCGTCCGGCGACGTGCAGCGGTATTCGAGATATCCGTGCGTAAGAGCGCCGTCCGTTTCGTAGCCGAGCGACTCCATGACGGGCGAAAGCTGATCGGTGAGGAACGCTTTGGCCGCCTCCGAGAAAGGATCGCCGCCGTATTCTTTTTCAAAGCGGCGCGCCGTCTCCTCCGCAAAAGAGTAGACGAGCAGATCCACCGCGCCGTTCGCAGTCACCGACACCTCAAGCGGCACCGCAATGTCGTTCTCTTCAGCAAATACCGTTTCTTCAAACGCTTTCTCTTCCAGCCGAATCATGTCGTCCTCCGTCTTCTCCGCCGAAAATCGCTCGTTTTCGCCGGAGTTGGTACTGATATTGTACTGTATCCGGCCCGGAAAATCAAGTCGGTTTCGGAAAAATCCGATCGTCAGACGTTCGCTTCCCGCCGTTTTTGACATGATTTTTACGCACTTGACGATGAAAAGTTACAATTATTTATATTCTCCTGTGGAAATCCCGGATGAAATGTGATATAATAATCTATCAGTATGCTGTGTTACTATACCTTTTACCCACCAGCATCGCGAAAGGAACCCCATCCCTATGCCGAAACTCATTGAAAAAGCCGAGAAGCTCACGCTGCCGCTCATTCCTCTGCGCGGTATGGTAGCTTTCCCGTCCATCCCGACTAATTTTGATCTGGAACGGGAAATCTCAAAGAAAGCCTGTCTGACCGCTGCTTCCGGCGATATGCTCGTTTATCTCGTCACCCAGAAGGACACGGGTGTCGAACAGCCCGGCGCGGACGATCTCTATCCGATCGGCTGTGTCGCGCGCATCAAACAAACGCTCCGCAAACCGAACGGCGGCAACATCCGTCTGATCGCGGAGGGCTTCTGCCGCGCCATCACGCTCGAAGTGCGTCAGGCGAACGGCTATCTGGAAGCCGACGTCATGTCGAAAACCGTGACCGGCGATTTCTCGAAGAACGATCTGCGCACCGAAGCGCTTCTCGGCGAGACGATGAACACCCTCGACGAAATGCTCCGCTTCCTCCCGCAGGTGACCGACGAATTCGTCGCGGCTGCCGCTTCGATCACGAATCCCGGTCTGCTCGCCGATTTCATCGCATCCGGCGTTTTCGTCCGTTATCAGGACAAAATGGAGATTCTCTCGATGTTCGATCCGCTCAAACGGGCGGAAAAGGCTATCCTGGTCATGGAAAGCGAAATGAAACTGCTCCAGGCCGAGCTCGACATCCAGCGCAAGGTCAAGGAAGCCGTCGATGACAATCAGCGGGACTACTACCTGCGCGAACAGCTCAAGGCCATTGAATCCGAACTCGGGATCGACGAGGATTCCGCCGAGTTGACGAAGCGCATGGAAGGCATGAAGCTCCCGGATGAAGTAAAAGAACGGCTCGACAAGGAGATCGCCAAGCTCGCCAAAGCGCCTGTCGGTTCTCCCGAAGCCGCCGTCATCCGCAATTACGTTGACGTCTGCCTCGATATTCCGTGGGGCAAAACGACGCGCGACCGCGTGGACATCGACGCCGCCCGCCATATCCTCGATTCCGATCACGACGGTCTCACCAAGGTGAAGGACCGTATTCTCGAATTCCTCTCGGTCAAGCAGCTCAATCCCGGGCTGAAAAATCAGATCCTCTGCTTCGTGGGCCCGCCCGGCGTCGGCAAAACGTCGCTCGGCTCCTCGATCGCCCGTGCGATGAAGCGCAAGTACGTTCGCGTCTCGCTCGGCGGCATCCGGGATGAATCCGACATCCGCGGTCACCGCAAGACCTACATCGGCTCCATGCCCGGACGCATCATCGCGGCGCTCACGCAGTGCGGCTCGCTCAATCCCGTCATGCTGCTCGATGAAGTGGACAAAATGTGCGCAAGCGTGCAGGGAGACCCGGCGTCCG
>JAZUKT010000046.1:0-7844 GCA_045643445.1 Eubacteriales bacterium | reverse complement strand
GCCTTTTGAAAAAGGCCTGGCGAAAACTTTTAGATGGAATAGAATAAACGAAGTAAAAACAAAAGCGTTAGGAAACTGCCTGTTCATGCGGTCTAACGCTTTTTGTCCTTCTTGGGGGATTTTGGTAGAGAAGCCTGCGGGCTTCTCTGATTTTATTTTTTGCCTTCCGCAGGCGGCGCACAAGAGGCCTTTCCGGCGAGGCCTCTTATGAATCACCCGCCGTTTAAGGGGATACCGTTCATAACATGACATGGTTTCCCCTTAAAAATCCCCTTCCTGCCGGCTGCCGCCGGAAATGGGGACAAGAGAACAGCCCGCACACTTTGGCGGATGTGTTAGTTAGTAAAACGAGTGCAGAGCAAAGTTTTTCATTATGCTGCCGCGGGAGAATGCGTTTGGTATTCTCTCCGGCGAATGAATTGCAGAGATTTAATACCTAAATCCCCGCTTCATCTTCCGGCGGGGGAAAAAGTGTTCTCCAGCTGCCGGGGGCAGAGAAAGGAAGGACACTTTTTTCCGCAGCGGTCAAAAATCGGTGAGAGCGCCCTCGCTCGAACTACGATTTTTGGGCACCGCAAGGTGGGTATATAGGGTCTCGGCGGCCCCTGAAAACCGCTGAAACGCTCTTCTGGGGCTCTGAAACGCCTTTATTTCAGGAGTTGAAATCTTGTCAACCCATACCCATCCATAAAAGTTTTCGCCAGGCCTTTTTCAAAAGGCCGCGTTCTCCTCGCGTTCCCTTCGTTCCCCTCAATATACTGCGATGTCGCGCAAAACGGGGGTGTCGCGGCTTTCGGTGATCTCGACGGTGACGGTTTTGCCGACTTTGCCGTCGACTTTGACGATCCGCTTATGGCCGATGCAGCGAGCGGCGAAAATTTCCTCGCCGTCAATGAGGACGCGGAAGCCGAGGACGCGGTGTCCTTCCGTGATATCCTCGCGGATGACGACGTAGGAGATCGGTTTTGCTTCATCGAGCGTCACCGTCTGCACGGGTGCGGAGGTTCCCTTCGCTTCCGCCAGCTTTGCGCCGTCGCCGAACGTCTGCTCGATCAGCTTGCCGAAGTCGATGAACTGCTGCTCATCCTCGAAGCGGCCGTTTTTCGCGATCGCCATGCCGATGAGGAGGTTCGAGTTATGTCCGACCGAGTTGATGTAACGATCCAGCAGATGCTCGGGCGAGTAGACCTTGTCCTGCTCGTTTTCAGCCCAGCCCCAGCCGCCGCCGTACGCGCAGGCTTCACGGTTCGGCATATCGGTCTCCGCCGGGAGCCAGCAGTTGCCGAACGGATCGCCCGATGCAAGCAGCTTGCGGTCTTCGCCGTATTCGAGTTCCGGCCGGGACGCGCCGAGCGTAATGGTCGAGAAGCAGTCGCCGCTTGCGAGGCCGTTTTCGTTGCCGACCCAGCGCAGATTATGCGGATGGCCTTCGGGCCCCTGGAAGCAGACGGCGTTCGGCTGATATTTCCGCACGAGATCCGGCGTATGCGGGCCGCCCTCGCTGACGGGGATATTGCCGCCGTCAAACCAGAGCTCGAACAAGTCGCCGTACTGCGACCAGATCTCCGTCACCTGCTGCTCCACGACGCGGACGTACGCCTGATATTCGGGCGATTTGTAATCCTGCCGGTAGGCGTCGTTGATGCCGTAATAGCCGTTGCACGCCGTCGAATAGTAAAGCCCCGGTTTCAGGTCGTACTTCTTGCAGGCGTCGATGAATTCGCGGATGATGTCGCCCTGTCCGTTCTTGTAGGCGCAGGACGCAACGGAATAATCGTCCGTCTTCGTCGGCCAGAGCGAGAAGCCCGTGCAGTGATTGGCGACAAGGATCGCGTATTTCGCGCCGGCTTCCTTCGCGGAGCGGATCCACTGATCCACGTCCCAGCCCTCGGGCGCGAAGATCGACGCGGGCATCGCCGTGCGGACTTCCTTCGTCTTGATCTTGTCGTTCATCGTGGGATTGTAAATATCCATCACGTAGTGGATGAGCACGCCGAGCTCCTGCTCTGCCCATTCGAGCTGCTGCGGAGTCGGTTTGGCGAATTGACGTTTTTCGGACATGGCGGTCTCCTTATCGGTCTGTGATGTTGATTCGATTCTTCTGCCATTATAGCACAGCCGCGCCCGGTTTGCAAGCGAATGCCGTCGTCTTGACAGGCTTTTTGACGTATGATATAATATTTTCGAAATACATTTACCGCATCGAAAGGAGCCGACATGATCACCTTGTTTTCCGTTTTTTCGTTCTGCGCGCTCCTTGTCGAGTCCGCCGAACGGATGCACGACGCGCCCGCAGACGAGGAAGTCGCCCGTCTGATCGAAGCGGCGCAGAACGGTGACGGCGACGCCTTTGCCGCACTCGCCGAGCGCTATCAGACGTTCGTGCATCATACGGCCTGCCGGGTGCTTTCGTCGCACGGACGCGACACCGCGCTGGCCGACGATATTACCGAGGACGCCCTCGTCAAGGCATGGCGTTCGCTCGGCTCGTTCCGCGGCGATTCCGCCTTTTCAACGTGGCTCTACCGCATCACGGTGAACGCCGCGCGGGATTATCTGCGGCAGGAATCGCGTCGAAAGACCGTCTCGCTGACACGCCCCGATGAGGACGACGACGGAAGCGAATGGGATCTGCCGGTCACCTCCTCGGACGAGATCCCGGAGGAAGCGGCCGATCGGCGCGAAACGATCCTCGCCGTGCGCCGGGCGGTCGAATCGCTCCCGGAGGATCAGCGGCGCGTCGTCGTGCTGCGCGACCTGGACGAGCTGCCGTACCAGGATATTGCCGAATTGCTCGGGCTGTCGCTCGGCACGGTCAAATCCCGGCTGAATCGCGGACGGCTCGCGCTCAAAAAAATTCTGGAAGATGGAAACTATTTGTAAGTCTCCGTCGTCTAACGGTTGTCACGAAACGAAAAGTACGTCCGAAAGGATCACGCAAAAATGATTGATAAGGAACGGATCGGGGATGAGAACGCCCCGGTCGAAGAAATGAACGCCGCACAAGTCGAACGGCTGCGCGCGCTGCTCGGGGAAGCCTATCCCGGGCCGACCCGCAATGTACGTCCGGCTGTGGAAGCGGCGATCCGACGGGAACGGGCAGATGCGCGCCGGGCTCGGTTCGTGCGTTGGGGCGGATTGGCGGCCTGTCTCGCGGTGATCGCCCTGATCGGCGTATTCGCTCTGCCGCGCACGCTCGTGAAACTGGCGCCGGTGGCTGAAAAAGCCGATGAATGCGCACTTGATCCGGCGGAAGCGCCCGCGGAGATGGCAAACGTATACACGGCCGCGCTCGTGCCGGATGCGGATGAAGCGCCCGAAGAGGAAGGCGAGCCGGAAGCGCCTGCCACAGAAGCGGCCGGAAGCTCGCGCGTGATGATGGGATTCGCACCGGCTGCACCTGCCTCGAATGCGAACAACGCTGTCCCGGAAGCAAACGAGTCGTATGAGCTCTGTTCGAACGACCTGATCGCGGAATGCGAAGCGGAAGAGGATGCAGTCGTCGTCAAGTCCGATGCTGTGTCTGCCAAAGCGGCATTCCTCGCGGAATTTACGAAAAATCTGCTCGCGCGCATCGGCGACAACGGCGATTCTTCGCCTGATTCCGTCAGCGCCCTGATCGCCTCGAATTCCGCCGTTCTTTCAGCCGACGCAGTCGAAACGGCATGGGCGGAAACAGCCGCCTGGTTCAAGTCCGCCTACCCCGGCTCCGATCTCCCGGATTACGCCGAGACAACGGGAATGGGGAACTAAGAGTACGCGGCCTTTTGGAAAAGGCCTGGCGAAAACTTTTATGGATGGAATAGGATAAACAAAGTTAATACGAAAGCGTCAGATCTGAATCGTTCGTTCAGCAGTCTGGCGCTTTCGGCTTTTCATGATTGTATTACAGAAAGGCCACGTTTCCCCGCAATCAAAAAAGCCATCCGATCCGGGAGCGCCGGACAGGACGGCTTTTACGTGTTACCTTATCGTTTCTCTGCGATTGCATCGTTTATTAAATCAATGTTGTAGCGGTCATCTGGATTAACAGAAACATCCATATCTCTTCCAAGCGAACCATACATTGACTCCCAATTCCATATGCCGTCGGTTCTGTCCATATAAAACGCGGTTACCGTATTTCCACCAAACCCATTCTGCCCAGTACACTTAAATTTATAACTGAGCAAAAGTCCTTCTATGCTGATAATTTTAACCGAATCGGGATTTTTGAAAACAGATA
Organism: Eubacteriales bacterium; assembly: GCA_045643445.1. Taxonomy (GTDB): domain Bacteria; phylum Bacillota; class Clostridia; order Oscillospirales; family CAG-272; genus UMGS1696. The sequence goes on along the minus strand of JAZUKT010000046.1, from coordinate 3,619 downwards.
TATTCTTGATAAACATATCAACAAAAGCTTTTTCATCCTCTGATAGCCGATCATATGCCGCTTTTTGCTCTACTGTCACCGAACAAGTAGCGAGCACTTCGCTGGACCTTGTAACAGAAATCGTCGTCTGTCCCGGCGAAACGGCCGTTACTTGCCCCTGATTATTAACCGATGCAACCTTTGAATTTGCCGACTGCCATTCTAACCCATCAGCGCTTGCCGTCTCGGGAATAATCGTATAGGAAAGTGAAAAAGAATCATCAACCGTGATGTTTGTGTTGTTGGTCGAAAGTACAATCTGCGGCTGACGAACCGTTACGGAGCATGTGGCAAGTAATCCCCTCGAATCTGCCACAGAGATTGTCGTCTGCCCGGTTGAAATTCCTGTAATTTTCCCCGAATCATCGACAGAAGCAACTAAAGAATCCGCAGATTTCCATTCAAAGCCATAGTCACTCGCATTTGACGGAAAAAGCGTGTATGAGAGTAATTGTGTTTCGCCAATTGCCAGTTCCGTGTTGTTGGTCGAAAGAACAATTTGTGTACAAGGAATATATTTATTTGCACATGAACAAAGAAAAACTGCTAACGTTAAGCAAATAACAACACCCAACAAGCCCTTGAAACAACCCCTATGCATAACCGTAATTCCTTTCAACTATATCCTGAAAATGGACCTCCTAAAAAGAACAGTCTGTTTGACAATAACCTTTCTTTTTCGGCGATATATATCATTATAATTTTGTTTCGGAATTATGTCAAGGGTTTTGCGCAATATAATTCTATAAAAGAATTATCACGAGGCGCAAATTATGAAAACACGCGTAAAAGAATATGGCACATGCAACATCATCGGAAAAAACGTCGAACGGTTGAGGACGGAGCGAAAGATCAAACAGAAGGATTTTATCTCAAAGATGCAGGCAGCCGGACTCGATATCAATCCAACCAGCTATTCCAAATTGGAGGGACAGATCCGCATTGCCACGGACAAGGAGGTTTACGTCATTTCCAAACTGCTCGGCGTCTCGTGCGAAACGCTGTTTGACAGCACCGGCTTTGAACTGTGATCTGTTTTGCCGAAACAACATAAAAAGCGTTAGACTGCTGAACCACCGTTTCAGGTCTAACGCTTTTATTATTACTTTGTTTTTCTTATTCCATCCATAAAGTTTTCGCCAGGCCTTTTCCAAAAGGCCGCGTACTCCCCGTACCCCGCGTACTCCCCGTACTCCTACCCTTTCAGCTCGCGGATCTTGTCGCGGAGGTAAGCAGCCTCTTCGAAGCGGAGTTCGGCGGCGCATTGTTTCATTTCGGCGGTGAGGCGTTCGATTTCGGCGGCGGTATCCGTGATGGCGCTCGTCTGCGGGACGTTCGTCTTGTCCGATTCGCCCGATTTGCCGCCGCGGCCGCGTTTCGCCTTCTTCTTGAGCGCGCCCTCGTCGTCCGCCGCTCCGATCCGGATGAGATCCCCGATCTCCTTCTCGACCGAGCGCGGCACGATCCCGTGCGCCTCGTTGTACGCCATCTGGATCTGCCGGCGGCGTTCCGTTTCGTCGATGGCCGCCCGCATGGATTCCGTCACGTGATCCGCGTACAGGATGACCTTGCCGCCGACGTTTCGCGCCGCGCGTCCGATCATCTGAATCAGCGACCGTGTCGAACGGAACAGGCCTTCCTTATCGGCGTCGAGGATCGCAACGAGCGTCACTTCCGGCAAATCAATGCCCTCTCGCAGAAGGTTGATCCCGACGAGCACGTCGAACAGCCCGAGGCGCAGATTGCGGATCAGCTCCGTCCGTTCCATCGTCTCCACGTTGTGGTGGATATATTTCACGCGCACGCCGTTGTCGTCGAGGTATTCGGTCAGATCCTCCGCCATCTTTTTCGTGAGCGTTGTGACGAGCACCCGTTCGTGCCGCTTGACGCGCTCGCGGATTTCGATGAGCAAATCGTCCACCTGCGTTTCCACCGGGCGGACTTCTATTTCGGGATCGACAAGCCCCGTCGGCCGGATGATCTGCTCGACCACCTGCTCGGACGTGTCGGCCTCATATTCCGCCGGCGTTGCCGAGACCATGACGATCTGATTCACTTTTTTCTCAAATTCGTCGAACGTCAGCGGACGGTTGTCAAACGCGGACGGCAGGCGGAAGCCGTAATCCACGAGATTCTGCTTTCTCGCCCGGTCGCCGCCGCTCATGCCGCGCACCTGCGGTACCGTGACGTGGCTTTCGTCGATGAAGAGGAGGAAATCTTTCGGGAAATAATCGAGCAGGCAGAACGGCGTGGAGCCCGGCGCGCGTCCGGCAAAGACCCGGGAATAATTCTCGACGCCGGAGCAGTAGCCGACCTCGCGCATCATTTCGAGATCGTACCGCGTGCGTTCTTCGATGCGCTGTGCTTCAATGAGTTTATTCTGCGCGCGGAACCAGTCCGAACGCTCCTCCAGTTCCGACTCAATTTCGGCAAAGGCGCGTTCCCGCTGCGCCGGATCGACCACGTAATGCGTCGCCGGATAGATAGCGGCATAATTGAGCACTTCAAAAATTTCGCCGGTGAGCGGATTGATCTCGGATACGCGATCGACCTCGTCGCCGAAAAATTCTACGCGGACGGCGCGATCGGTGTACCCGGCGGGGTAGATGTCGATGACGTCGCCGTGGACGCGGAACTTGTCGCGGACGAAATTGACGTCGTTGCGTTCGTAGGAGACGGCGACCAGCTTCTGCATCAGTTCCTTCATGGGCAGCTCCATGCCGGGATGGATGCCGATCAGCTGGCGGACGTATTCCTCCGGCGGACCGAGGGAGTAGATGCACGAGACGGAGGAGACGATGATGACGTCGCGCCGCTCGAACAACGCGGAGGTGGCGGAATGACGCAGCTTGTCGATTTCGTCGTTGATGAGCGCGTCTTTTTCGATGTACATATCCTTGCCGGGGACGTAGGCCTCGGGCTGATAATAATCGTAGTAGGAGACGAAATATTCGACGGCGTTCTCCGGGAAGAAGGAACGGAACTCCGTGCAAAGCTGCGCCGCGAGCGTCTTGTTGTGGGATAAAATAAGCGTCGGACGGTTTAGATTCGCAATCACGTTCGCCATCGTGAACGTCTTGCCCGATCCCGTTACACCAAGCAGCGTCTGCGCACGCATCCCGCGCCGGATCCCGTCCGTCAGCTTTTCAATCGCTTCCGGCTGATCCCCCGTCGGCGCATACGGCGCCACTAACTTGAACTTCGTATCTCTCATGCCGCGTCTCCTTTCTTCAGTTTTTCTATATTATATCACGTTTTGGCCATAGTTACAAGGGGAACGGGGGAGACGCGGCCTTTTGGAAAAGGCCTGGCGAAAACTTTTATGGAGGGGTATAAGATTGACAAGGTTCAAATCATCAAATAAAGGCGTTTCAGAGCTTCAGAAGAGCGTTAACGAGGTTTTCAGGGGCCGCCGAGACCCTGAAAACCCACGCCGTGGCGCAAAGCGGTGATATAGGTATTAAATCCCTGCAATTCATCCGCCGGAGAGAATACCGAAAGGTGTCGCCCGCGGCAGCATAATGAAAACTTTGCTCTGCAATCTCTTCATGAGCAAACGCTCTTTGCTCGCATCCGTTCG
>JAZUKT010000045.1:0-4153 GCA_045643445.1 Eubacteriales bacterium | reverse complement strand
CAACGGGCGGCCAGACGGTGGACATCGACTTTACGACCTGGACGCTGACGGTGGACGGGGAAGTCGTGGACGAATCCGCTTACCGGCATCTGGAAGGCGCGACGCTCACCGCGGAATATCCGTTCCCGATCACGGTGCCGGAGGGCAAAGTCTTCGTGCTCGGCGACAACCGCAACAAGAGCGCCGACAGCCGTCAGATCGAGATCGGCTGCGTGGATGAGCGCTGCGTCGTCGGTAAGGCGGTCGCGCGGATCTTCCCGCTCAAGGCGGTAACGCTGTTCAAGAACCCCTACGAAGCATAAGTCCGGCAAATAACGATTTTACGGGAGGACGCCATGGAGCAAACGACGCGTGGACGGCAGCTATGGCTCGACGCACTGCGGATCTTTGCCGCGGCCGCCGTGGTGGCGCTGCACAGCATGAACGGCTTTATCACGTCGCCCGCGATGGTCGGCTCGCTCACCTGGTACGGGTGCCTTGCCGTCAATGCCGTCGTCCGGGCGGGCGTTCCGCTTTTTCTGATGATCAGCGGCTGCCTGATCCTTTCCGACGCGCGCACGGCGGACTTTGCGTCCTTCTATAAAAAGCGGCTGACGCGGATCCTTCTGCCGTTCCTCGTCTGGGACGTTATCTATTTTCTCGTTCATCTGCTGACAGAAGAGCGGACGTACCGCTTCGGCGATTTTCTCCGTGAGCTTCTCAACAACGGCAGCGAATATCATTTCTGGTACGTCTATACGATTGCGGCCATCTATCTGTTCGCGCCGTTTCTGCGGATCCTCGTCGAGCGGTGCAGCCCGAAAGCGATCCTCTGGCTGTGGGTGCTCGCCGCCTTTACCGGCACGATCCGCCCGCTCCTCAATACGGTCCAGCCCGTTTATATTTTCCTTTTCGATCCGCTCGTGAACGGCTATTTCAGCTATTTTCTGCTCGGGTATCTGCTCGGGAACGTCGAATTGAACGGCAAACTCCGGGCGCTCTTCTACGCGGGCGGCGTTATCGGCCTCGCGTACGGGATCTTCGCCAACGCCGCGGCGTCTTCGGCTGAATCCGTCAATCTGGTCGCCAACGGGGGCTATGCGTTCAATCAGCATCTCACGGCGGCGGCGTTCTTCGTCCTGGCGAAATACGCGCCCGTTTTCCGCGGCAAAACGACGGGAAAGCGGACGGCGGCCGTCTCCGGCGTTACCTACGGCGTGTATCTCGCGCACGTTCTCGTGCTGAACCTGATCGTGCCGCATATCCCGGCGATCCATCCGGCACTGACGATGGCGATTTCTTTCGCGGCTGCGTTTTTCGTGCCGACGGCGGTGATGCTGCTTGTCTCCCGGATCCGCCCGGCGGCAAAATTTCTGATGTAATCCGCCTACCAAACGAAAATTCACAAAGGAAGGGAGCGATCTCATGCCATCCCAGACCATTCAGTGGTTCCCCGGCCATATGGCCAAAACGCGCCGCCTGATCACGGAAAACCTGTCGCAGGTGGATATCGTGATCGAACTGCTCGACGCGCGCATCCCGAAAAGCTCCCGGAATCCCGAAATAGATAAACTCACCGGCACAAAGCCGCGCCTGACGCTCATGACGAAATCGTCACTCAGTGATCCCGCCGCCACGGCAAAATGGGTCGCCTATTATTCGAGAAAGAGCGGCCGCCGTGCCCTGGCGATCGACACCGTGACGGGCGACGGCATCAAGTCGATCATGCCCGCCGTGCGCGATATTCTCGCCGAAAAACTGAAGCGGTACGAAGAAAAAGGCATGAGCGGCCGCAAGATCCGCGCGATGATCGTCGGCATCCCGAATGTCGGCAAATCTTCGCTCGTCAACAAGCTCGGCGGCGGCAAAAAAGCGAAGGTCGAAGACCGGCCGGGCGTCACGCTCTCGAAACAGTGGGTGACGACGAATATCGGACTCGAACTGCTCGATATGCCGGGCGTGCTCTGGCCGAAATTCGACGACCGCGTCATCGGCGAAAATCTCGCGTTCACGGGCGCGATCCGCGACGCGATCCTCGATACGGAAGAACTGGCGTGCGCTCTGTGTGCGCGTCTTTATAAAACGGCGCCGGATCTGTTCTGCGCCCGATACAAACTCGACAAAGAAGCGCTCGCCGAGGCAACGCCGTATGAGCTGCTCTGCGCCGTTGCGAAAAAGCGCGGCTTCCTGATGAGCGGCGGCGAGCTCAACACCGAACGGGCGGCCGGCATCGTCCTCGACGAATTCCGGGAAGCGCGGATCGGACGGATCACGCTCGAGTGGCCGCCGGAGGAAGCGAAACCGACGGAAAAGCCGGAGGACGGCACGAAGGAGGATGCGACATGACCGATCCTGCCTTTGACGCCGCCTACGCCGGACAGTACGGGATCGTCTGCGGAACGGACGAAGCAGGCCGCGGGCCTCTCTGCGGACCGGTATGCGCTGCTGCGGTCGTTCTCCCGGACGGATTTACGCTGCCGGGACTCGACGACTCCAAAAAACTGACGGAAAAGAAGCGCGAACGGCTGTACGACGAGATTGTGGCCGGAGCGCTTGCGTACGGGATCGCGTTATCGACCCCGGCGGAAATCGACGAATACAATATTCTCGGCGCCTCCCTGCTTGCCATGCGCCGCGCCGTGGAACAGGTAAAAAAGACCGTCACGCCCGGCGTCGTGCTGATCGACGGAAACCGGCAGACGGATTTCGGCGTCCCGTCCGTCACGGTGGTACACGGAGATGCGCTCTCGCCCTCCATCGCCGCCGCTTCGATCCTCGCAAAAGTCACGCGGGATCGTATCATGACGGAACTTGACAAAGCCTATCCGGGCTACGGACTGGCAAAGCACAAGGGGTATCCGACGGCGGAGCATATGCTGGCGGTGTACGAGCTTGGCGCGCCGGAGATCTACCGAAAATCGTTTCTCTCGTTCCTCGAACGCGACCGGGAAAAGCTCGCCGCGGCGTTCGAGAAAAAGAAGGCGGAGAAAGCACATGAATAACCGCGTCTATGGACGGATCGGCGAAGAATCGGCGGCGCTGTATCTCACAGAGCGCGGCTGGCATATCCTTGAAAAGAACCGCTACGTCGGGCACGATGAAATTGACCTGATCGCGGAAAACGACACGACGCTCCTGTTCGTCGAGGTGAAGACGCGCCGACAGACGCCCGGCCTGCCGGATCGGTACGGAAAACCGGCCTCGGCCGTGAACGATCGGAAGCGCGCGTGCCTGATCCGGGCGGCGGACGGCTATCTGCGCGAGCATCCGACCGAGAAAACGGTGCGGTTCGACGTGATCGAAGTCTATGCCGATCCGCACGGCGATACCTACCGGGTGCTCGACATCCGGCAGTACGAGAACGCCGTCAGAAAAAGCGGAAAATTTTCCTACGCCGCCTACAAAAAGAGCGGCTTCCGGGAGGAATGATTCAGATGAAACTGTTTGACCTGCACTGCGATACGGCAACGAGGCTGTATGCGGAACGCGCGTCGCTCGCCGAAAATGCCTTTCATATTTCGCTTGAAAAGGCGGCGGCCTATCGGAAATACGTACAGTTGACGGCCGTTTTCACGGATGAAACGCTCTCGGACGAGGACGGATGGAAACGCTTCGGCGAGGTGCGGCAGTATCTCGAAGAGGAAGCCGAATCAAACATGATCCCGTTTATCCGCACGGCGGGGGAACTTGCCGATTTCGACCGATCCGACAAAAAAACGGCGTTCATCCTCACCGTGGAGGACGCGCGGATTCTGAACGGACGGCTGGAACGGGTGAAGGAACTCTACGACTGCGGCGTTCGCGTCATCACTCCGCTCTGGGGCGGCGAAACGATCATCGGCGGCTCGCACGACACGGACAGCGGTCTGACGCCGTTCGGTCGGGAAGCGGTCGCGGAAATGACACGGGTCGGGATCATCCCCGATATTTCGCACGCATCGTTCCGCTCGGCGGATGAGATCATGGATATCTGCGAGGAGGCGGGCGTTACGCCGATCGCCACGCATATGAATTCGTATGCGGTGCGCGCCCATTCGCGGAATCTGACGGACGAGCGGTTCCTGCGGCTCACGCGGCTCGGCGGGATCGCGGGCGTCAGCCTTTGCCTCCATCACCTGACCGGGGAGGAGAACGTCTCCGCCGAAACGGTCGCGCGGCATTTCAGACAGTATGA
>JAZUKT010000044.1:0-3726 GCA_045643445.1 Eubacteriales bacterium | reverse complement strand
CATGGCGACACAGGCTACTATCTCGGGAGTATGTTCGTGCATTACTTACTGAGATTTGATTCCTTTGAAAACGTCATTAAGTACCGTATAAGTCAAGTAAGGGAAAAATACGGGAATTTTATGAAAGCATCTCAATAAATCCCGGTTTATCGGACAAAAATCCACCCGTCAAAGAGGAATGGTATTTCCTTTTCGGCGGTTTTTCTTTATCAGAATACTAACTTATTCGGCTTCTCCATTCGATCAGTCGTTTTTTCTGCCCGTTTGCAAAATCCGGGCGGATGTGGTACAATGGATATAGCCCATGAGTCAAAAAACGGACGGATAAACAGAACGTTACGATACGGAGGAGATAAAATATGACGTACACATCTGCGGAAGCGGCAAAACTGCTGCGTAAACTGAATGCCGAATACGACGCCCTTCTTCTCAAGGAAGGGAAATCCCGTGAATTTCTCGCGTCGGTCGGGGAAGACGTGGAGTCGGTCAGACCGGCCTACGATTACGCGGCCACGCAGGAAAAACTCGGCGAACTTGAAACGAAGATCCGGCGGCTGAAACACGCGATCAACGTCTTCAACGCGACGACCGTGATCCCGTCCTTCGGCATGACGATCGACGAAATGCTCGTCTATATTCCCCAGCTGACGAAGAAAAAAGCGAAACTGGCAGCGATGAGTGAAATGCTGCCGAAGAGCCGTGCCGAAGAGCCGTACGGCCGTCAGTCGTCCGTGATCGACTACCGTTATGCCAATTACGATATCGACGCGGTGACGGCTGATCTCGCGGCCGTATCAGACGAGTTGGCATCCGCTCAGCTGGCTCTTGACGCCGTCAATCATCAGGCGTCCTTTGAGATCGACCTGTGATCCGCTTTCCGTCGTTCGTTCCTCTTTTTACATTTCTGTGAAAGGTTCACGGTTTTGGCTTGTTGCGTTATTCCTTTTCGTTATTGATTATTGGTGCGTGTTTAATGAGCAGGGAAAAATCAGATTGAACGGGAACGGACGTAAAAACTTCTTCGGGAACGGCGGAAGTACGGTTTCATGCTGTTCCCGCCTCATAAAAAAGACCGGCTGACGGTGCGTACCGCAGTCGGCTTTTCTGCTCGATCCGGTTTATTTTTCGGCTTCCGCCTGCCGGGATTCCATGATCCTGTCCACGAGCTCGGCAGCCCGCCGCACGAGACCGCCGCAGGGACGCGTGGCGTGATATTCTGCCGTACGCGGAGACGGAATGGGGGAGGAGTCAGCCCCTGCTTCACCGAGCAGTTCGCGGCAGATGATCGTGCCGAAATCCGCCTTGAAATCCGCGGCCAGCGCCTGCACCAGCGCGTAGTGATCGGCCTTCGCCTGCGGATCGGTGAGATCTGTGTAGCCGTAGAGCAGACCGAGCACACCGGCCGCCGCCGAGAACGCGCCGCAAACCTCACGGAGACGGCCGAATCCGCCGCCGTAGGAGGAGCCGAGCCGGAGCGACGTTTCGTGGTCGAACCCGGTCACGTCCTCAAACGCACAGAAAACCGACTGCGCACAGTTGCAGCCATCCTTGAAATATGCTTCGGCAAGCGCCGCGTGATCCGTCATGATGTACCTCCGCCGGGTTGATTTTTCTCTATGATTTTATCACAGCGGGCGGTGAAAGTCAAGAACGGCGGCAGCCTTGACGGGATACGGGAAGTATGGTAAAATGAAGAAAAGCACAGAGAGGAGCGTGACGAGATGCTTCTGAACGCAGCGGACTACCGGCATTATATCGACTATTTCAACCGGCTCGATCCCGACGAAGGGAATACGGGCGTACCCAACGCGGACGCATGGGATTGGCTCCGTGAACGTATCCCGCTGTTCGACTGCCCGGATCCCGACTTCCTTCTGACGTATTATTTCCGCTGGTGGACGTTCCGCAAGCACGTTCATGCAACGCCGGCCGGACGTGTTATCACGGAATTTCTGCCGGACGTTTCGTGGGCAGGGAAATATAACACGATCACGATGGCGGCGCCGCTGCATATCGAGGAGGCGCGCTGGCTGCGGAACGATCCGCTCTGGCAGGAATATCTGTCGTTTTTTTACAGCGGTGAGGCGAAGCTCTACGCCTATACCTGCTGTCTGCCGGCTGCTGCACTCGACGCCGCGCGCGTAACGGGGGAGCTGCCGTTCGTGCTTTCGCTGTATGACGCTATGCGCGAGGAACACCGGCATTGGGAGAACGGCTTCGACTTTACGTTCAGCGGCTGGAATCCCCGGTATAGCGGCACGTATCACATCGGCGGGCGGGAAAACGGTTTGTTCTATACGGACGACGATCTCGAGGGCAGCGAATTTTCCGTCGGGCGGCGCGGCTATCGGCCGTTCCTTAACGCCTGCATGGTCGGCGCGCGGGATTCGCTGGCGCTGATGGCGGATGCGCTCGGACGGCAGGATGAAGCGGACGCGTACCGCCGGAAAGCAGACGAACTGCGCCGCCTCATGCAGACAGAACTGTGGGATGAAGAGCGCGGCTTCTATACGGTGCTGAACGAAGACGGCAGCCGCAATCACGCGCGGGAGCTGTACGGCTATACCCCGTGGCTCTACGGCGCGGCGACGGCGGAGCAGGAGAGGGCATGGACGGCGCTCACCGATCCCGACGGCTTTCTCGCACCGGCGGCGATGCCGTTCCTCGAACAGTGCCATCCCGAATTTGAACTGAATTACACGGGGCATCCGTGTCAGTGGAACGGACCGTCGTGGCCGCTCTCGACGAGCCTGACGCTCGAAGCGATGATCCGTCTCCTGAATCAGCCGGGCGAGCACCCGGTCGGAAAGCGGGAATTCTTCTTCTTCCTCCGTCAGTACGTCATGAACCATCGCCAGACGGATGAAAACGGAACGGTCACGCCGTGCATCGAAGAAAATCTGAATCCGTACACGGGCGAGTGGATTGCGCGCGCTATCCGGCGGAGTGGCGGTGAAAAAGTATCGCTCGGCCGGGATTATAACCATTCCTCCTGCAATAATCTCATTATCACGGGACTATGCGGCCTCCGTCCGTCGTTTGACGATACGGTCACGGTCAATCCGCTCCTGCCGGACGGTACGTGGCCGTGGTTCTGCCTCGACGGCATTCCGTATCACGGGCACACGCTGACGATCGCCTATGACCGGGACGGCACACACTACGGAAAGGGCGCCGGTCTGCGGATTATCTCGGACGGGATATGCCTCGCCGAAAGTCCGGTTCTCGCGCCGATCACGGCTGAACTGACGTGTTAGGGAATATGCCCGGGTAACGGATGTTCACACAATATTACCCGAAATCCACCGTGTTTTTTGATCTTTTTTCGGCATTCTGACATGGAATCAGCGCCGAAATGCCGATTTTTCAAAAAAATGTCTTGACAATATTATGATAATAGTGATAAAATATAGTCGTGTAATAAGCGCGTGCTGAAAAGTGTGGGCTTACTGCATAAGAATTCCGAAGCGGACAACCGCACGGAAAATTTACAGAAAGGTGATCCGAATGGATCAAACGATCATGAAGAAAATTGCTGTTCTTCTCATGGTTGTGATTCTCTCCAACCTCCTGGTGCTGGGTCTGTCTGCTTCTTATCAGGCTTGCACCGCGTACAAGTGCGAAGTTGCTCCGACTCTCGACGGCGTTATCGCTGACGGCGAATGGGGCACCCCGATCTGCTCCCTGAACTCCTATGAGGAAATTCTCCCCTACGCGTTCAGCTGG
>JAZUKT010000043.1:0-3882 GCA_045643445.1 Eubacteriales bacterium | reverse complement strand
AGAGTCCGATCTTTCCGTAGTCCGTCATATTTTCCTCCGAAGCTTTGGTGATTGAAACGAATAACCGTCTCACCGACAGAATATGCGCCGACTTTCCGCGCGGTGACGAACGGCTGATTTTTCCGTGACGGGCGGCCGATTTTTATTTGACTTTCGGCAAAAATTGTGGTAAGATGAAAGAAAAAACACGAGAGGTACACACCATGAAAATCAGAGCGCCTCATTGGATCGCTTTTCTGCTCGCCGCCGTGATGCTGCTGTCGCTGGCCGCCTGCGGAAAACAGCCCGAAAACACGGAGACAACGCCCTCACAGACGGATGAAACGACGGATCCCGTCATCGCATCCGATTACATGGGGCCGGAATTCTTCGTTGCCACCGACGGCGACGACGCAAACAACGGTTCCGCGGAGCATCCGTTTGCATCCTTTGCCCGCGCGCAGGAAGCAGTCCGTGCGCTCCGTGCGGCCGAGCCCGATACGGCGATCACCGTGACCTTTGCCGAAGGACGCTATCCCGTCGTTCATATCGGCTTCAACGAATCCGACAGCGGAACGGAAGCCGCTCCCGTCACCTACCGGGCGGACGGTGAAGTCATTTTCGATGCGGCACGCACGATTTCTGCTGACAAGTTCGCCGCCGTCACCGACGAGGCGATGCGTGCGCGGTTCGACGATCCCGACGCGATCCTCGTCTGCGATCTCGCGGCCGAAGGTATCACAAAAGAGGAGATCGGCCCGATGTGCGCAGACGGGACATACGCATATTACAGCGAGATCGACCCGAGCCTCCAGGGCACGAACATCTCCGTCTTTGCCGGCGACACCCGCCTGACACTCGCCCGCTATCCGAATGACATCCCGACGTTCGGCGAGCTCGATCAGCTTGTCGTCGAAGAGGGCGGCATCCTCGATATGGGCGACGACATCGACGGCTTCACCGTTGTCGTTCCCGAAGACGGACAGGCGCGCATGAACAAGTGGGCAACGATCGAGGGTGCGTGGATCTTCGGTTACCCGATGTTCGACTGGGCGGACGTATCCACGCCGATCGAGTCCTACGATCCGGAAACCGGCGTCATGAAGCTGAAATATCAGACGTGGGGCGGCGTTCGGGAAGGCGGCACCTACTACCTCTACAACGTCCCCGAAGAGATCGACGAGCCCGGCGAATACTGGCTCGACCGCGATAACATGATGCTCTACTATTACCCGACCGAGGAAGGCGCGGCGGACGTCTCGATCAACCTTTCGCATTGCGATCAGTTCTCCGGCCGCGTGTCGTACACGATCTTTGACGGCTTCACGACGGTCGGCGCATCCGGCAACGCTTTCACGCTGACCGGCAACGACAATACGATCAAAAACTGCACGATCAAAAATTCCGACGGCGGCGCGATCCTGCTTCAGGGCAATCGCAATACGGTATACGGCAACACGATCACGCACGTCGGCAAATACGGCGTTCAGGTATCGGGCGGCGACTCCCCGACCCTGACGCACAGCGAAAACCTCATCGAAAACAACACGATCACCTATTTCGCCGAGGTCGCCAAGACCTATCAGTACGGTGTATTCCTCATCGGCTGCGGCAATGTGGCACAGCATAACGAGATCGGTTACGCACCGCACGCTGCCATCGCTCTCGCCGGTCAGGAGCATCTCTATGCGTGGAACCACATCCATGACGTGGTGCAGCAGTGCTCCGACGGCGGCGCGTTCTACTCAGGCGGTCAGCTCGCCTCGGTCGGCAACGTCATCGAACACAACAAATTCGAGAACGTCGGAAGCCCGAACTACGGCGGAACGGCCATCTATCTCGATGACTGCATGTGCGGCGTCACGGCTCGCTATAACATCATCATCCACGCCTCGGCCGGCTTCACGATCGGCGGCGGACGGGAGAACGAGATCTACAACAACCTCATCATCAACGGCGGTGAGGGCGGCGGCGTCGGCTGCGACCAGCGGTGCTATACCTGGTTCGGCGACGGCACGCATCCGGATCTCGAACACGGTGATGACAGCAACGCATGGTGGGTTCAGCTCACCGATATGCCCTATACCGAGGGCGTATGGGCAGAGCGTTACCCGAACCGCGCGAAGATCCACTACGACGCCGACCGCATCGACGACATTGACTTCGCGCCGAACCCGTCCTACAACGTGATCCGCGACAATATCTTTATCGGAGCGAAGCGCAAATGGACGTACTGGTACGAAGACCGCTTCTTCCTCTACTCGACGATCGAAAACAACCTCGTTTACGAGGACGTCGACCGCATCTTTGAACCGGGCACCTACGAGTTCAACAAGGTCGGAAAACGTGCCAAGATCAACTGGGAAACGTTCCCCTATGACGGCTACGGCACCTACGAAAAAGACTGAACTTTCGAACTCCAAAAGAGCATGGCAGGCTTCGCGGCTTGCGATGCTCTTTTGCGAAAGGAGCACATAACACATGAATGAGATACATGAAGCCTTAAAGGGATTCACGGACATGCCGATCGCGCTCATCTGCATCCTGTTCGGCGTGCTGTCCGGCAGGATCCGGGCGAAGAAATATGCCTCTCTCTATTTCTGTATCGCACCGGCTGCCGTTCTCGGCGCTGTCGTGCATATTTTCCGTATGCCGCCGACGGCAAGAGATATCGTGTGGGTCGTTTTGTATCCGTTACTGTACGAATCGGTCAGACGCTTCACGATGCTCTTTACAGCCTATATCACGGGCAGGGAGAAGCCGGAGAGCCGGGTCGTTCTGCTGACGGAAGCCGTCCTCTGCCTTCTGTCGATCGGGCTCATGCTTTTCCTGCATCGGTACGATATGCTTGTTTTTCTCGGCTTCGGCGCACTCTGCGTCATCCGTATCGCGGCAGCCGTCATCGCTTCCCGCCGTCTGCCGTGGAAGGCCGGCATCATGCTGGCTGGCGTTCCGATCCCGCTGCTTCTGCAGGCGTTCAGCGAACGGATCCCGTATGCCGTTGTGTATGAGCATATCGCCATCACGGCGCTCTTGTTTGTGGTCTATCTGATGGCGCGGGATAGCACGAAAAGCTGATCAGACGCTGACGACTACCTTGACAGAGACTGCTGCGTTTGGTATAATCAACATAGCATCATTAAAGATTAAAGGAAAGCAGTTTTTATGAAGAAAACACTTTCTCTCTTCCTCGCTTTGCTGACGGGAATCTCGCTGATCGCCTGCACGCAGAGCGGAATACCAACCGAAACGACGCCCGTCCAGACGGATGAAGCGGCAGACCCTGTCGGCGAATCCGATTACACGGGTCCCGACTTCTTCGTTGCTGCGGACGGCGATGACGCGAACGACGGCTCCGCGGAGCATCCGTTTGCATCCTTTGCGAGAGCGCAGGAGGCAGTCCGGGCCTGTCGTGCAGCTGAATCCGAAACGGCCGTTACCGTGACGTTCGCCGAAGGCCGTTATCCTGTCGCCGGCGTTGTGCTGACGGCGGAGGACGGCGGAAGTGAGAGTGCGCCTGTCACGTATCGCGGCGACGGCGAGGTCATTTTCGACGCAGGCCGTACCTTCCCGGCAGACCGTTTTTCTCCCGTGACGGATGACGCGATGCTCGCCCGTTTTGATGAAACGGCAGCCGACAAAATCCTCGTCTGTGATCTCGGCGAAAGCGGCGTCACGGCGGAAGATCTCGGCACACTGAAAGGAATCGGCACTTACGCAGGCTACGCCGCCATGCCGATGGAAATGGTCGGTACGAATCCGTCCGTGTTCTCGGGAGACGTGCGTCTGACGCTTGCGCGGTATCCGAATGCGGCGGAAGAACTCGACGTGATCGACGAACTTCTGATTGGAGAAGGCGACATCCTCGACGAAGGCGACAGCAGCGGACAGGGCGGTACGATC
>JAZUKT010000042.1:0-2026 GCA_045643445.1 Eubacteriales bacterium | reverse complement strand
CACCTGGCTCTGCGACATCTCCGGCATCACGCCGAAACGCGCCGCGAAGATCCGGGATAATTATAACGCCATCTCCGGCGCGCGAGCCGTCCTCATGTTCTGCTCCGACTATTTCACACCGCAGACCGCCATGAAGATCTATCAGAAATGGGGCGGCGCGGCCATCGACAAGATCAGGCAGAATCCCTACCGCCTCTGCGAGGATTTCTGGGGCATCAGCTTCCGACGCGCCGATCAGATTGCGCTTGCGATGGGCGGTTCCGTCGATTCGGGCGAGCGCATCCTGCACGGCGCCGTGTACGTGCTCCGCTCCGAAGCCGCGCGATCCGGCCACACCTGCCTCCCGTTCGACGAGGTCGTCCGCTGCACCGCCGATCTGCTCTTCCCCGACGATGAGGCAGGCGCCGCGCAGATCCCGGACGTGCTTCGTGCCGCCGCGGCATCCGGCCGTCTCCGGGAAGCGAAAAAGGGCGACGGCTCCGTGCTGTTCGACCCGCGGATGTACGATTCCGAGCGGTATATCGCCTCGAAACTGAAGGCCGTGGACGCGCGCTGCCCGACCATTTCGCAGGGCGACGCCGTTCTGCTGATCCAGAAGGCCGAGCGCGACGCCGGGATAGCCTATGCGGATCTGCAGCGGCGGGCGCTTTTCTCGGCGCTCTCCGGCGGCGTCATGATCCTGACGGGCGGCCCCGGCACCGGCAAGACCACGATCATCAAAGGACTGATTTCGATTTTCGATTCGCTCGGGCAGAAGGTCACGCTCGCCGCACCGACGGGACGCGCCGCCAAACGCATGAGCGAAGCTACCTCCCACGAGGCCGGAACGATCCACCGCCTGCTTGAAATGGAATTCGCGGACGAATCCGGGGCGCGGTTTCTGCGCAACGAGGACAACACACTCGAGGCGGACGCCGTCATCGTCGATGAAGCGTCCATGATCGACGTGCCGCTGATGGAGGCGCTGCTCCGGGCGATCAAGAACGGCGCTCGGCTCATCCTCATCGGCGACGCGGATCAGCTTCCCCCGGTCGGCGCGGGCAACGTACTCGCGGACGTGATCGCCTCGGACTGTTTCACCGTCGTGCGGCTGACCGAGATCTTCCGTCAGTCGGCCGAGAGCCTCATCATCACGAACGCGCACCGCATCCACAACGGCGAACTGCCGCTGTCCGGAAAAAAGGATTCGGATTTCTTTATTCTGCCGCGCCGGAGCGACGAGGAAATTGCCGCCACCGTGGTGGATCTCGTAAAAAACCGTCTGCCGCGCACGTACGGGCCCGACATCATCGCCGAAACGCAGGTGATCACGCCCTCGCGCAAGGGATATGCCGGAACGGAGCTGCTCAACCGGGACTTGCAGGCGGCGCTGAATCCGCCCTCCCGCGGCAAGAGCGAACGGCGGCTGAAGGATATCGTCTACCGCACGGGTGACCGCGTCATGCAGACGAAAAACAACTACGCCATTGAGTGGGAGACGTCGGACGGACGCGAAGGGCTCGGTATTTTCAACGGCGACATCGGGACGGTGACCGGCATGGACGCAGAGGAGAACACGGTGGAGGTTCGCTTTGACGAGCGGATCTGCCAGCTCGATTTCGCCTCGCTCGAAGAGATCGACCACGCCTACGCCATCACGGTACACAAGAGCCAGGGAAGCGAATACCCGGTTGTGATTCTGCCGCTGTACGCCTGTGCGCCGATGCTTTTGACGCGGAATCTCCTGTACACGGCCGTTACCCGCGCGACGAAGATGGTCATTCTCGTCGGCCGGCAGGATATTCTTGAGCAGATGATCGAAACGGATCGGCGTGTCGCCCGGTGCACGATGCTGAAGGAGTTTTTGCTCGCCACCTGAGGATCACGAAAATAAGGTAGGAAAGCCTGCGGGCTTTCCTATTTTATTCTTTGTCCTCCGCGGACGGCGCACAAGAGGCCTTTCCGGCGAGGCCTCTTGTGAATCACCCGCCGTTCAAGGTGGAACCGTTGCAAGCAACATGGTTCCCCCTTGAAAATCCCCTTCCTG
>JAZUKT010000041.1:0-14060 GCA_045643445.1 Eubacteriales bacterium | reverse complement strand
TACGACATCAAGTCCGTCCGCTGCACGTTCGATCATATCACGAATCAGGAAGTGGACGACGGTTTCCGTCTCTGGATCGAATACGCGAGCGGCCAGCAGGCGTACTGCGAGGTTTCGACCTATAACTTCATCGCCCTGCCGCGCTTCTACATGAGAGCGGAAAAGGGTACGGCCGTCATTACCGACTGGCGTGAAAAGGCGCACGTCGTCAAGTGCAAGGCATGGCATGAATCGGACGTGCTTCCGGTGCAGAACGCAAGCGGCCTGACGAAAACGATGGCGCCGCGCGACAGCATCACGGTGGACGAGTACGACGTTGAAAGACCGCAGAGCGACGTGCACGATTACTATCGCAATTTCGTCCGCGCGATCGACGGAAAAGAAACGCAGCTTGTCACGCATGATCAGATGCGCTGCATCCTCACGATCATCATGAAGGCGTTCGAGTCCGGCGAAAAAGGCGGAGAAAGAATCTACTGGTAAATCAAACGGGAAGGGGCCGGTTTTGTTCCCTTCCGTTTTTTACGATAGAGCAGAACGAGCCGGTCAGGGCAAGCGGGATTTTGAAATGGCCGTGCCGTGAAGTGATAGTCAAAGCGGAGGAAACCGACGATGCAGAACGCCTGGGATTTTGTGTGGAACCGTCTGTTTGACGGGCGTACCTGTATGTTTTATAATTACCTGGTCGGCAGCGAGCCGGATGCCGCGACCGGATACCTGCCGGGGCCGGAACTGATCCGTGCGCTCGTGCCGAATCCGGGCGGTTACGGGACCGGGATGGAAGACTGTATGCTTAACGCCGGGATCATGATGGATGCGGTTATTTCCCGATACGAAGCGACGGGTGACGAATCCATGCGGTCGTATGCGGCTCAGATTTACCGGGGTATGGAACTGGACGCGTCCGTTTCACCGCAGAAGGGATTTCTGCCGCGCGGCGTGTCGCCTGTCGACTGCAGGAGCCATTACATTGATACCTCACGGGATCAATACACGAATTGGATTTGGGGCGCGTACCGTCTGTATTACTCCGAACTGTCCGATGACAGACAGAAAGAGAGCATCAGACACTGTCTGACCGCAATGGCGGAAAAGATGGAGGCAGACGTGATTCCCGAAAACCGCTATAACTTTCTGCGGGAAGACGGTAAGATCGGCGTAGTGGGACAGATGTGGGGCGATATCAGCGAGCATGAATATCTGCGTCTTCCCATGCTGTATCTGTTGGCGTGGAAAACCACGGGCGAGCCTCATTGGCGGGAGCAGTATCTGCGTTATCGGGATAAGGCGCTCGAGAAGACGATGAATTTTGTTCCCATGACCGGCTCAACCTATGTCGGGATACAATTGCAGGAATCCGTCAGACTTGTGTACGATCTGGACGATGATCTCGCCGTCCGTGAAACGTGCCTGCAATTTCTTGAAACCATGACGGAACCGTATGAAAAATATTCGATCCGCCGTGCGAAGGAGCTCATGACAACGGAAGGACGAGAGTGGCTGAAAATCCCCTATGTACGATGGGATAAAGCGAAGGCACGCTATGCGGGCTTTTACGGCGGAAACGGTTACTATGTGCCGGAGCCGTCGGATTTTCGGGAACATCTGTCCTATTATCCTCTTCGCGCTGTTGGAGAAGGGATCGCCGTGGCCGCGATGTGCCCGGGTTGGCATTCTTCTTCGGAGGCGGAAGCCGCGCTGATCGCCGTAGCGGACTTTGTGGACTACGATCAGCACTGTACCGCAGCTCCCATCGCTCTGTTGGATGGGTATTGGCGGTTGCGGAGCAGCGCCCGACATACCGACTGATTTCTCTGTCGGCATTATCTTGTGACTATTTGGCATTCCCCTTGTTTCATCGCCTATTGCGCCTGACGAAGCAAAGGCAGAAAGGAATGGTGTTTTAATATGGTATGTGAAATCCTGTGCGTCGGCACGGAACTTCTGCTCGGCGATATCGTGAATACGGACGGCGCGTACGTAGCGCGGGAACTGGCGGCGCTCGGCCTGACGTCGTATCATCAGACGGTCGTCGGCGATAATCCCGATCGGCTGCGCGAGGCGCTGATGACGGCGCTGTCCCGTGCGGATCTCGTCATCACGACGGGCGGACTCGGCCCGACCTGCGACGACATCACCAGAGACGCGGCGGCAGAGGCGTTCGGCCGTGAACTGTATCTTGACGGCGACGTGCGTGCGGATATTGAAGCCTTCTTCGAGAAGATCGGGAAACCGATGACGGAAAATAACCTGCGTCAGGCGATGGTGCCGGAGGACGCGACCGTCTTTCCGAACCGCTGGGGCACGGCGCCGGGCCTGCTGATCGAGGGAACCGTGTACGGCGAAGAAAAGCGGATCATTCTCCTGCCCGGACCGCCGGCGGAGTGTGAGCCGATGTTCGACGCATACGTGAAGCCGTATCTCGCGGAACTGTCGGGACAGCGGATCGTCAGCCTCAACCTGCATCTGTACGGACTCGGCGAATCTGCCGCGGAGGCGATCCTTCGCCCGATCATGGAATCGTCCGTGAATCCGACGGTCGCGCCGTATGCCTGCGAGCATGAAGTGCGTATCCGCGTAACGGCGATGGCGGACTCGACCGAGGCTGCGCGTGAGGCGTGCCGTGACATGATCGACCGCCTGCGGGAAACGGAGATCCGGCCGTATATCTTTGCCGAGACGGAAGATCCGTTTGAAATGAAGAACGCCGTCGTCACGACGCTGATCCGCAAACTGCGCGAAAAGCACTGGACGATCGCCACGGCGGAAAGCTGTACGGCTGGCATGATCGGCGCACGGATCGGGGATTTTCCCGGCGCGTCGGACGTGTTCCTCGGCGGTGTGATCTCCTATGCCAATGAAGTGAAGGAAGGCGTGCTCGGCGTGTCGGCGGAAACACTTCGAAGCGTCGGCGCGGTGTCGGAAGAATGCGCGGCACAGATGGCCGAGGGCGCACGGAAACGGATCGGATCGGATATCGCCGTCTCCGTAACGGGAATCGCAGGTCCGGGCGGCGGTACACCCGAGAAGCCGGTCGGTACGGTCTGCTTCGGCGTTTCGACGGCGGCGGGTACATATACCGAAACGAAACACTGGAGCGGCAAGAGCGACCGCGCGAAGATCCGTCGATTGACGACCATGCACGCCATGATGCTCGCCATCCGCGAAATGGAAAAATAAACGAAAGCCTCTCCGATTTTAGACCGGGGAGGCATTTTTCATATTAACCCGGCACCTCGCATGGCGGAAGCAAGCGCAGACCGCACACCGGCATCCGGCGGAACGAGCGGCAGACGCACGGTCTCTCCGCAGAACCCCATCATGGCGGCGGCCGCCTTCACGGGGATCGGATTCACGTCCGCAAACAGCGCGTCGATCAGCGGCATGAACGATACCTGCGCCCGGGCGGCGTCGGCGAGCCTGTTTTCCGCCATCGCGCGGCAGAGTTCGTGTACCGCATCCGGCACGAGATTCGAGAGAACGGAAATCACGCCCGATCCGCCGAGCGAGAGAAGCGGTACGGCCAGTTCGTCGTTGCCCGACCAAACGCGAAGAGGCAGCCGACCGAGGATCCGCGCCGCCAAAGAGAGATCGCCGGAGGCCTCCTTCACGCCGACGACACGCGGATGGGACGAGAGCGCCTCGAAAACCGAAAACGGGATCTTCACCCCGGTGCGCGACGGAACGTGATAGAGGATGACCGGCACTTCCGACGCATCGGCCACGGCGGAAAAATGCGTGATCAGCCCGGCCGGGGAAGTCTTGTTGTAGTACGGCGTGACGACGAGCAGTGCATCCGCCCCGAGAGAGGAAGCGGATCGTGCAAGAGCGGCGGCGTGCGCGGTATCGTTGGAACCGGCTCCGACGACCAGCGGGATCCGTCCTTTCACCCGGCTGACCGAAAAGCGGATCACCGCCTCCCGTTCACCGTCCGTCAGCGTGGACGCTTCGCCCGTCGTGCCGAGTATCACGAGCGCGTCGGCACGGTGCGCGATCTGGTAGTCGATCAGCCTGCCGAGCGCGTCAAAATCGAGGGATCCGTCCTCGTGAAACGGCGTGATCAAAGCCGTACCGACGCCGTAGAAGGGAAAATCAGCCATGGGGTCCGTCCTCCTGTTGGAAAATTCACAAAAAAGGTTGAAAAGCAGAACAAGCTGTACTATAATAATTAAAATAAAACCTTGTCACACTTTATGATATGCGCGGCCGCGCCCGGATGTTCCGGCTGAAACGGCGGCTGTGCGGGAGCAGAAACGATGATCAAAAATATCCTCCCGGAAACCGATCTGCGGCTTTCGGATTTTACCTATGAACTGCCGGAAGGGCGTATCGCGCAGACGCCGGCCGAACCGCGGGATTCCTCGCGGCTGATGGTGCTGAATCGCGCGGACGGCTCGCTGGAACATAAGATTTTTCACGACATTATCGGCTATATCAACCCGGAAGACGTGCTCGTCATCAACGATACCCGCGTGATCCCTGCTCGTATCATCGGCCATCGGAAACTGCGGTGGGATGAGCAGCTCGGTCAGGCCGTTCCGTCGGAAGGTACCGCGCCGGTGGAACTCCTGCTGCTGAAACAGCGGGAGAACGACGTCTGGGAAACGCTCGCAGGACCCGGCAAACGCGCGCGGATCGGCGATGTGATCGAGTTCGGCGACGGCGTGATGGAAGCGCATATTCTCGACGTGATCGAGGGCGGCTGCCGCGTCGTCAAGCTGAACGTGAAGAAGGGCGCGTCCACCGTATTCGAGGCGCTCGATCTGCTCGGTACCATGCCGCTCCCGCCGTATATCACGCATAAGCTCGACGATCCCGAGCGGTATCAGACCGTCTATTCGCGGGAGCAGGGATCGGCGGCGGCGCCTACGGCAGGGCTGCACTTCACGCCGGAGCTGCTCGATCGCATCCGTGCGAAAGGCTGTGCCATCGCGCCGGTTCTCCTGCACGTCGGCCTCGGTACGTTCCGCCCGGTGAAGGAAGACAAGATCGCCGACCACGAAATGCATTCGGAGTACATCCGGGTCACGAAGGAATCGGCGGATCTCATCAACGCACGGCGCGCCGCGGGCGGACGGGTGATCGCTGTCGGGACGACCTCGTGCCGGGTGCTTGAATCGGCGGCGGATGAGAACGGGATCCTGCATCCCGTCGATACCGATACGGGCATTTTCATCTACCCGGGCTACCGTTTCCGCATGGTTGACGCGCTGATCACGAATTTCCATCTGCCGGAGAGCACGCTGCTCATGCTGGTCTCCGCGCTCGCCGACCGCGAAACGATCCTCAAAGCCTATCAGACAGCCGTTGAGATGAAGTACCGCTTCTTCTCGTTCGGCGACGCTATGTTCATTCGATAAAGGACAACGCATGAAGAAAATCAGAACCATATCCGTTCTCGGACCGACCGCATCCGGCAAAACGGGGCTGGCCATCGAGCTGGCGAAGCGGTATGACGGCGAGGTCGTCTCCTGCGATTCGATGCAGCTGTACCGGGACATGAATATCGGCACCGCGACGCCGACCGTGGAAGAGCGGGACGGCATTCCGCACCATATGTTCGACGTGATCGGGCCGGAGGAGGAGTTCTCCGCGGCGGATTACGCCCGGCTGGCATCCGCGTGCATTGAAGATATCGCTTCACGCGGAAAACTGCCGATTCTCTGCGGCGGGACGGGACTCTATTATGACGCGCTGATGCGTGTTTCCGGCTTTCTCGAAGGAGAGCGGAATGAAGAATTGCGGGCAGAGCTCTATCGGATCGCCGAAACCGACGGCAACGAAGCGCTTCACGCAAGACTGCGCGCCGTTGATCCCGAGGCCGCCGACGCGATCCATCCGAATAACGTCAAACGGGTCGTGCGTGCGATCGAGATTTACGAGACGACCGGGCGCACCAAGACGGAAACCGACAGAACACAGACGAGCGGGGAGATCCCGTACGACGACACGGCGTTCATCCTCACGTTTGCCGACCGCGCGCTCCTCTACGAACGGATCGAGCGGCGCGTGGATTTCATGATGAAGGACGGCCTCGAGAACGAAGCAAGAGCGCTCTATGCCGACGGCAGAACGATCTCACCGACGGCGGCACAGGCGATTGGCTATAAGGAATTTCTGCCGTATTTCCGTGGCGAAGCGACGCTCGATGAAACGGCGGCCGCGATCAAGCTGGCGACGAGGCATTACGCCAAGCGGCAGATGATCTGGTTCCGCCGTTACACGGATAAAATCATCCTCACGCCGGACGACGGAGAGGGACATATGAAACCGACGGCGGCGCTTGCGGATGAAGCGGCCGAACTGATCGAACGAAACTGAAACGAAACGCATTCCATACCTCGCGGTACGGGTGCGTTTTTCTGTTTTGAAGGGATGATGTTTCTGCCCGCAGCATGTCTGTACCTCTCGATGATGTCCTTGTCGGCTTTGCTCATCTCTGCGTTCTCAAGAGCGTTGGAAAGAGCCTCACGCAATTCCATTCCGATATTGTCGCGGATGGAACGGCGTATAAAATCATTTTCTGAAGGCACTTGACTTTCTGATTCGAGCGTGGTATTATTGTTATACAAAGCGGAGTCATCACCTACAACAAGACGAGTGAGTGTAGTCTTGTTGTCAGTAGCACCGAACGAGTCGTAACCCTCATCGGTGGCAAATGAGTCCGTTTTTTTATTGCTTTCCCACCCAGTTAATAGCCAGTTGTTTTTGTCTTTCTCTTTTACAAGAACGGCAGTATAATTTTTATAGAACAAACGTATTCTTTCTAATCCTTCATTAACATGACCGTTGTTCTGAAGGTCGTACGTTGTTGATTTTGCGATTACCTCAACCAACTTAAAAACTGTTTTTAACCCACTCTTGTTTTCGGCATCTCGCTTTGCTATGATGTGTGAAATGCCCCATCCATTTTTGAACTTTTCGCCTTTTCCCGGAAAGCCCCATCGAAAATCGATGTATCCTATGTCAGAACGATACATGGCATTTTTAACGGTTATAGTGCTCATGCCATTTTCTTCTTTGGCATCGTTCACTATTTTTTTGATAGCATCTATTCCGTTCTTAATATTTTTCTCTTCGATGCTTTCGTCTCTTCGCAGAGAATACCGAATATCATCGTTCCCTCTGTCGAACGTACCGATGTTGTCTGTTGCCGACTTTGCTTGGCTTGATTCTCTAAACAAGACCACCGTGCTGTCTCTTGCGCTTGTGTCGAGTTGATTGTCAAGCGCGTGAAGAAGAATGATCGCATCATTTCCGTCTCTGTCTGCTTGCTTGGCATGTTCCGTCCAAGCATCTGCGTTTTCTCGATGAGCCGCATAATCATAGTCAGAAATATCAACCACAAGAGGATTTCTTGCCGAAATATACAATTCGTAAAGATTTCCTCTTCTTGACGCAGGAAGTTTCTCGGGATTATACTGTTCTTGCCCGGTCTTATTGTAGAGATATTCCATAACGCCATAAGGATAATAGGAGTTTGCGGTCTCTTTGTCTGCGGCAAAAAACCAATTTCGGCTTATTTTTGTCTTTGTGTTGTTTCCGCGCTTTTCCTTGTCAAATACGCTGAAAGTATCGCGTGTACCGTGATAGAACACCCTCGGTGTGCCGTCCTCGTTCATCATAGCTGGATTAACTGGTTTTGGTTTAAAAGATTTGTCATAAGTCTTGACAAGTCCAAACAAGTCGGATATAATGATTCCGTCATCATTCGAGGCGGAGTTTGCGACCTTTAACTCATTAAAGGTTTTCCGTGACAATGATGACATTTTTATTCTTGCCAAGTTATATGCCCTTCTGCTTGTTCCATGCGTGCCGTATTCTTCAACGTCAATCTTCGCCAAAAATGGATTTCCGTTATACTCTACGATCGAGTAAAAGTAATGCATAAACTGTGACGTTGCTTTTTTGTTCTTTGAACTATTTTCGGAAATAGCAGTATCTAAAAGAATTGCTCTTTCCATCACCTCATCAATTTGTCCAAGAAGACGCAAAACATACGGTTTTTGCTTGTCGGAATTTGAAACAGATTCACTTATTACATCGTTTGATATGTTAATGTTCCATTTTGTGTCTCCGTTTGTTATATTTCTGCTTTTTGTGTTAATTTTAGCATTTTCTATTTTAGTGCAGATATTTGTGCTTTTATTGTCATGCTGTCTCCAATCGCCAAACCACGCACGGAAGAACGGAGAATTTGTTCCGAGTTCTTTATAAAACTTTATCGCCCACTTCTGTGCCTTCTGAATATCCTCACTCGTAAACTCATTGATGCTCACGCGCTCACCGCCGTGGGCTTTTGTTATTTCACGAAGCAAACGAATATCATCAACGGTTATCGGCTTATCATAGTCCGCATAACCGTTTTCGCTTATCGAGAACTCGCCCTTGACATCACCGCTGGCTTGTGATATACTATCCTCAACATGTTCAACATTTGCCAGCAGCTCCAGAGACTTTAATATCTGATTGCCGGGCAGCATTTTGTTGAGCGTGTTTTCGTTTTTTATTAAAATAGTAGCATCGCTTCCGAGATTATCAATTAGCGCTTCCAATCTCTCCCGCGGATGTATGGTTGTCGCTCTATGTCCGTTTCCTCCATCTACTTTGTTGTTTATATCAAACGCTACAATAACGTATGACCCGTTTTTGTCTTTATTGCTTGTAACGTATACAATAGCATTTCTCGCCGGATCGCGTATTACAACCGGCGCTTTTTTTATGCCATCGCCCATCTCACGAACCTGCTGTCCCTCATCTGTATCGGGGTCGAACAATGCGTATATGCTCATTATAAAGTAGGAATTTGTCCGAAAAAGCGGAAAAATCTGACGGAAATCGTTGCAAAAACCGTGGCCTTGTGGTAAAATATTCAATGGATTTTTATATATTTCCCGAAAAATCATTCCGATCCATCCCACCGTCGGCGTACAGCCGTCCGAGAGGTTTCTATGGTATTTTCGTCCGCCGTTTTTCTGTTTATTTTCCTGCCGGTCGTGTGGCTGCTGCACGCCGTCATACCGGCTGAATATATCCGGCTGCGCAACGTGCTGCTCGGCATCGCCAGCGTGGTTTTTTATGCGTACGGCGAGCCGGTCTATATCCTTCTGATGATCGCCTCCGTCCTTCTCAATTACGCGGCGGCACGCCTGATCGACCGCGCGGCGGAGAGCGGACACAACGGCACGAAAACGGCGCTGACCGCTGCGGCCATCGTCATCAATCTCGGCATTCTCGCCTTTTTCAAGTATATTCCGTGGCTTCTGTCGCTCACCGTCGGGGAGAATCCGCTCGCGGTGCTGAGCCTCCCGGTCGGGATCTCGTTCTATACGTTCCAGATCCTCTCCTACGTCATCGACGTAAGCCGGGGAAGGGTCCGGGTGCAGAAGAATTTCTTTAATCTCTTCCTGTATATTTCCTTCTTCCCGCAGCTGATCGCGGGTCCGATCGTGACATATGATCAGATGGAATCGCAGCTCACGGAGCGGAGAATGACGCTGGACGGCACGGCGGACGGGATCCGTCGGTTCATCTTCGGTCTCTCGAAAAAACTGCTCGTTGCCAATACGGCGGCGGTGCTGGCGGATGCGGCGTTCGCGGCGGATTCTCCGTCCTCGCTCTTCGCGTGGTGCGGCGCGGCGGCCTACTGCCTGCAGATCTACTTTGACTTTTCCGGCTATTCGGATATGGCGATCGGACTGGCCGCCCTGTTCGGCTTCAGGATAGACGAAAACTTCCGCTATCCGTATGCGGCGGTCACGATCCGTGATTTCTGGAAGCGCTGGCATATCTCCCTGACATCGTGGTTCCGGGAATACGTCTATATCCCGCTCGGCGGCAATCGCGGCTCCGCGGCCCGTACGGTGATCAATCGGTATATCGTGTTCTTCCTGACCGGGCTCTGGCACGGTGCGAACTTCACCTATATCGTGTGGGGACTCTGGCACGGAACGCTCATGATGTTCGAGCGCGTCGTGCATATGGAAAAGCTCGCCGAAAAGAAACTCCTGCGGCCGCTTCTGCGGATCTATACGCTTCTCTGCGTCCTCGTCGGATTCGTCGTATTCCGGGCGGATCGGCTGACGGCGGCGTTCTCCTATCTCGGCGCCATGTTTTCCTTCGGCGGCAGTCCGGCGGACGTCATGCGGTATCTCGATCCGTGGACGTTCCTGCTGCTCGGCGTCGGCGTGGTGCTGTCCGCTCCGCTGCTCCGGTGGATCCGTCAGAACGCCACGGACGGCGGCTGGGCGCGCGGCTGGCGCATCGCGGAATTTGCACTTTCCGTACCGCTCTTCGCGCTCTGCGTGATGACACTCGCCTCCACATCCTTCAATCCGTTTATCTACTACATTTTTTAAGAAACCGGGATCATAACGAAGATGAAACAGAAATTTTCACGTCTCGGCGTCGTTCTTTACTGCGTCCTCTTCTTTGCGGCCTGCCTGTTCTTCTCACTCGGTCTGCTCCTGCAGGGAGCGGCTGACTCAACGGACGGCGGCGTAAGACCGACGCTCACGGAAGACGGCCGGATCCGGGACGATTTCGGCGACGCCTTCGAGCGCTGGTTCTCGAAGAGCTTCGCTTTCCGCGGCAAAACGGTCGATGCGTTTTCCACGCTCAAAGAGCGGGCGCTCGGCACGGGGAACAGCCAGGTCGTCGTCGGCCGGGAGGATTTCCTATTCTTCGGCGAAACGATCGACGGCTACACCGGCGAAAACCGCATGACGGACGACGAGATCGACGCGGCGTCAGAGGCGCTCCGAACCATGCAGGATTATACCGAAGCGCACGGTGCCCATTTTCTCTTCGTAGCCGCGCCGAATAAGAATACCGTCTATCCCGAGATGATGCCGGATCATATCGTCCGATCCGATGAGGCGACGGAGCTTGACCGGCTGATCGAAAAACTCGCTGAAAACGGAACGGCCTGCCTGGATCTGCGCGGAATTCTCGCGGCGGAAAAGGGAACGGCGCTCCTCTATCATAAACGCGATACCCATTGGAACGCATATGGCGCGGGCGTCGCCTATCGGGCGATCATGGATGCCTTTGGCCTGCCGCATACCGCCGATCCCGATGAAGAGGGCGTGTGCCGTCGGGATTTCCGCGGGGATCTTGACGCGCTTCTTTACCCGGGAACGGCTCGGTATGACGAGAATATCGACTACGGTCGGGCGGATCGGTACGTTTTCACGTCTGCTCACGCGAGCGACATGGATATGGTGATCACGACGCGGAGCGCGGGCGAGAACGGGCGGCTGCTGCTGTTCCGGGATTCGTTCGCCAACGCGCTGATCGACTACGCGGCGTCGGATTTTTCGGAAGTCAGATTTGAACGTGCGATCCCGTTCCGGGCGGAACTTCTGGAAACGGAATCGTTTGATTATGTGATCGTGGAAATAGCGGAGCGGAATCTCCGGAATCTGATCGGTTCGGCCGGACAGATCGGAGAGAACGCCGGGAAAGGAACGACAGACGCATGAAAGCGAAAAGAATGACAGCGCTCTGCCTGGCCGGGCTGATGGCGGCGTGCGTGCTGACAGCCTGCGCGGGAGACGAAAGTCAGGCCGTGCTTGACGCAAAAAATCATATTTACGAGACCTTCAGTCCGGCGGCGTACCTGAATATCACGTTCCCGGATGCGGGGCTCGTCCTGCCCGAAATCCGTGAGCGGACGGCGGAAGAAGAAGCGGACGAGGCGATCGTGGAACCGTTCGTGCTTCCGGATGAGGAACCGAATTTTGTCGGCGTTCCCGCGAATACCATGATGATGCGCACCTACGGCGAGATGAATCTCTATGCCGAAGCAGGCGCGGCGCTTCCGTCCGGGATCCTGCAGAGCGGCTCCGTCGTGCAGCTTACGGAACTGGATGACGGCTGGGCGCAGATCTCGACGACGGCGGGCGTGCTGCTCGGCTACGCGAACGACGGCTTCATGCACGCGATGGACAGCGACTGCATGGCCTACGCCGAACTGCCGATCGAGTACGGTCAGGCGAAAACGAACGCCGGTACGATGGTGAACGCCTACTCGCATCTCGTGGATGTGCGTAAATATTTCCGCACCTACGAATCCACGAGCGGCGATTTCTCGAAGGTCGACCTTACGAATATCGACTTCGTCATTTCCATGCAGCTTTCGACGGAAAAAACGTCGATCAATCAGCCGTTTTACTACCGCAACCTCTGTATGCTGCAGTACGATATTCTGCCGATGCTGCGGGCGGCGATCGACCAGTTCAAGAAGGACGGCTATACGGTCATCATCTACGACGCCTATCGTCCGACGAGCGTTCAG
Source organism: Eubacteriales bacterium (assembly GCA_045643445.1). GTDB lineage: Bacteria > Bacillota > Clostridia > Oscillospirales > CAG-272 > UMGS1696. The sequence goes on along the minus strand of JAZUKT010000041.1, from coordinate 1,762 downwards.
CAGCGCTGGTTCGACGTCGTGCGCGTCCATAAATGGGTGGCGGATCCGTCGATCGGCATGGGCGGCGTTCATGACCGCGGCACGGCCATTGATATGTCGCTGATCGACTCGAAGGGGAACCTTCTTGAGATGCCGACGCCGATGCATACGTTTACGGAGGAATCCTCGCGTCTCAGCCAGACGATGACCGAGACGGCGCGCAAGAATATGGATTATATGCTTTCCGTCATGGTGCAGTGCGGCTTCACCTACATCAATTCGGAGTGGTGGCATTTCCAGGACGTCAATACCATGTATTATCTTCCGACGGACCATCCGATCGACACGATCCCGATGGTCGTCTCCGAGAAATAACGGAGGGAGATTATGGAGCAGAATGAGATAACCGTACAGGAGACGCCGGAGACCGGGCGCACGCAGATCCCGCCGATCTATGTGGCAAACGTCTTCCTGATGACGAAAGGCAAAGGCAAAAAAGCCCGTCAGACGCTCGTGTTCCTGATACTCAGAAAGAAGAGCGTCATCCCGAAAGCGTTCACGCTGCGTTACCGCACGGTGGATGAGACGTCTCAGGACGGAAAAGGGACGATGCGGGAATTTCTCTATAATAAACGGCTCGAGGATGAGAGCTGCCTGATCCGCTTCAAGCTGCCGAAGGGCACGGCGATCACGCATTGCTCGGCCTATATTTCGTCGTACCTGACGGAAGAGGGCAAGGTGGAACTGGAGCCGATCTACCGTTCCGCGAAGAACGGCCAGCTTATGAATATGCTCCGCACGACGGCGACGACGGACGTGAGCATCAGCGCGTATGAGAAGCCGAAACGCACGTCGGCGCATACGGAAGAGCAGAAGAGTTCCTTCCGCCGTTCCGCGTTGACGATCGTGAGCGGCGTCCTGCTTTGCGCGGCGCTGATCGGCGGCTCGATCATCCTGTATCGGGTCGGCGAGCGCAATACTTACGAGCAGACCGTCGTGGCGGCGCAGGTGCCGTATGACGCCGGACTGCGCGTGGAAGCGGAAGAGCTGATGGATAAATACCTCTCGCACAACCGGCTCTATAAACGGGATCGGGCAGAGATGCGGGAGATCGCCGACGAACTCTGCGAAGAGGGACGGTATAACGAGGCGTATGGCATGGTGAAGGAAACCATGTTCGCGTCGATTTTGCAGGATGTCTGCACGAAGGCCGCCGATGCCGCGCTGGCTGACGGCGACTATGAAACTGCCTACGTATACGCGAAAGGCGCACCGACGCCGTTTGATGATGCGGTCGTTTCGGCGGCAGCGGCTGACGGTTACGATTCCGCGACCCGCACGATCAGTCCTTCTGCCGGACGGGTGATCGAGGCGGCAGGCGATCCCGACGCACGGGACGATCTGCTTCTCACCGCGGCACGGACCGATATGGAAAACGGCGAGCATGAAGCCGTGACCGCGATCGCTTCCATGATGAGCGACGGCGGACGGGAAAAGCTCGCGGCGCTGGCTGAGGAACTCGGACTGGCGGCCGTTTCGTCGGGCGATTTTGATACGGCGCGGTCGTATCTGGTCAAATACAGCCTTTTCGGTCGGCTTGAAAAACTGGCGTCCGGCCTCTATCACGCCTATCTTACGGATGGAAATTACGCGCGCGCCGCAGAGCTGTCCGGGGCGTACGACTACGACTTCTTCACGAATACCGCCGTGGAAGCGGAGGATACGCGCGTCAGACAGATGATAAAATCCGTGTATGCCGGGCTGACCGATGAGCAGAAACGGG
>JAZUKT010000040.1:0-5979 GCA_045643445.1 Eubacteriales bacterium | reverse complement strand
TTATGATTGCGATATGGCCGTGAGATCGGTGTCGCTTATGAGTGAAAAAGCGCCGGTATGCCCGCCCGGGCTCCGGGCCGGGGCCTTTTGGAAAAGGCCTGGCGAAAACTTTTATGGATGGAATAGGATAAATATAATCAGCCGAGAGCGTTAGGGCTAAACCGTAACGTTCCCGGCTGTTTTTTTGTTTGATTGTACTCGCGCTTTGTTCAAACCAACTGTGTTTTTTCCATACCCAGTCGAAAATTCTTTGCCAGGCTTTCTTTTAAGAAAGCCGCGTACTTTCCTTGCGCTTCCTCACCGCCATATAGTCTTCGAGGATGAGGCGGGCGGAGAGGGCGTCGACGGTAGCCTTGCGCTTTTGCCCGCGGACGTTGTTCTCGCTGAGGATCTTGTGTGCCGATACGGTCGTCAGCCGCTCGTCGTAGAGTTCGGTCGGAATCCCGGTCAGTTCGGCGAGCTCCCGGGCAAACGCGGCGCATTTTTCGCTCCGCCAGCCTGCCGTGCCGTCCATGTTGATCGCATTGCCGACGACGATCAGCTCCGCGCCGAGCGATTTCACCTTTTCGCTGACGAGGGCGAGCGCCTTTTTGTAGGAATCGGCGGCCACGCAGCCTGCTTCCGATGCCATCATTTCATATTTGTCGCAGACAGCCACGCCGGTGCGCGCGTCGCCGTAGTCAAGTCCCACTATGATCATTAAGCTTCCTCCCGGGGCGTTCCCGTCCGAGGCGCATTCCCGGTCTTCTGCTTCGCGTAGGCAACGATCTCGGCGAGCGTCGGAATGCTCTCGACGGAACCCTCGCGGGAGACGGTCAGTGCGGCGGCGCAGGTCGCGTACTTGACGGCGGAAACGATATTCTGATTTTTCAGATAAACGTACGTCATGACGGCGGTGAAAACATCGCCTGCCGCGGACGGATCGACGACGGTCACGGGTTCGGCGGGCACGACGTAATATTCGCGGCCGTCGTAGATGAACGAACCGTGTTCGCCGCGCTTGATGACGATGTATTTTGCCTTGATCTGGCTCGCCAGTTTGATGGCGGCGCGGAGGCAGCTTTCCTCCGAAGAAGGCGTGATGCCGGTGAAGACGCGGATCTCCATCTCATTCGGGGAGAAAATTTCGACTTTGCCGAGCTCCTGCAGCGGAAAATCGAGCCGCGCGGGCGTGGAGTCGATGAAGAGCGGGATACCGGCACGTTCAGCCCGGCGGGAGGCCTCGATGACGGCTTCGTCGGGAAGGCCGAACTGGAGATACACGGCGTCGGGGTACGAGGTGAAGCAGCCGTCGGCGTCATCGGCGGTCATGGTCATGTTGGCGCCGGGATAGACGATGGTGCGCTTTTTGCCGTTTTCTTCCGCAAGAACGGAGGCGAGACCGGTCGGCGCGTGATCGTCCTCGGCGATATAGCGAATGTCGATTCCCTCGCGCTGGTACATGGAGAGCAGGCGGCGGGCGTTGGCGTCACGGCCGAGTTTGGTACCGAAAATGCAGTCGGCGCCGAGGCGTGCGAAGGTGATGGCGGAGAGGGCGCCGTTTCCGCCGGGGGTATAGGCATAGGGCAATTCTTCCTCGACGACGGTTTCGCCGGAATACGGAACCCGACGGACCTTTTGCACGAAATCAATGGTAGCGTTCGACAGGACGAGAATACGTTTTTGCTTCATGCGGGACCCCTCTTTCTATGATAAAATCGACACTTTTATCCATGTTAATTCTATTATAGCGCAAATTTCCGGAAAAATCAACGGGGCATTTTTTAATTTGGGGGAGTATTGTAGGAAAGCCTGCGGGCTTTCCGAATTTATTTTCTGCCCTCCTCGGGCGGCGCACAAGAGGTGTTCGCGCGACACCTCTTGTGAATCACCCGCGCCAAGGGGAACCGTCGACAAGCGACATGGTTCCCCTTTGGAATCCTCTCCTGCCGCCTACCGGCGGAAATGAAGTTTAGGGACAGGCCGGGAGCGAGCAAAGAGCGTTCGCTCGTGAAGAGATTGCAGAGCAAAGTTTTCATTATGCTGCCGCGGGCGAAAGCGTTTGATATTTTCTCCGGCGGATGAATTGCGTGGCTTTAATACCTATATCACCGCTTCATCTTCCGGCGTGGGTTTTCAGGGTCTCGGCGGCCCCTGAAAACCGCGTTAACGATTTCCTGAGGCTCTGAAACGCCTATATTTCGAGAGTTGCAATCTTGTCAACCCATACCCCTCCATAAAAGTTTTCGCCAGGCCTTTTCCAAAAGGCCGCGTTCTCCCTCCTTGCGTTATGGGCGGATTTGTGATAGAATAGTAGAGAGAAGGGAGGCGGGATGAATGGAGAAGAGAGCATATCCGATGCCGGAGCAGATCGTGCCGTGGTTTCGTGAGAAGCGAAAGATGCTTCCGTGGCGGATGGAGCCGACGCCGTATCACGTTTGGATCTCCGAAGTGATGCTCCAGCAGACGCGGATCGAGACCGTCATCCCGTACTACCGCCGATTTCTCGACGAATTTCCCGATGCGGCGTCTCTTGCGGCTGCGGACGACGATCGGCTCATGAAGGCGTGGGAAGGCCTCGGCTACTACTCCCGCGCGCGCAATCTCAAAAAAGCCGCCGCCGTCATCACCGAAACCTACGGAGGCGAGCTGCCGTCGGACGTTTCACTCCTGCGAACGCTGCCGGGGATCGGTGACTACACCGCGGGCGCTATTGCATCCATCGCTTTCGGCCGGGCGGAACCGGCAGTCGACGGCAACGTCCTGCGCGTCTGTATGCGGCATATCGCGTCAGCCGATGACGTTCTCTCGCCGAAGGTGCGCCGGGCGGTCGCCGACGAACTGCGAGCCGTCTATCCGACCGGGGAGGACGCCGCGCTCTTCACGGAAGGGCTGATGGAACTCGGCGAAACGGTCTGTCTGCCTGCGGGCGAGCCGGATTGCGCGTCCTGTCCGCTCCGGGATACCTGCGAGGCGCATCGTCTGAATCGAACGGCGGATTTTCCCGTGCGGGCGGAAGCGAAGCCGCGGACACAAAAAGATTACACCATTCTCGTCGTGCGGCGCGGCCATACGTATGCCATCCACCGTCGGCCGAAGGAAGGCCTGCTCGCCGGAATGTGGGAACTGCCGAATCTCGATGGCCATCTGTCGGCGGAGGAGGTCGACGCGCGCCTCTGTTCCTGCGGAATCGAGCCGCTTTCGATCGAGCCTGCCGGATCGGCGACGCACGTTTTCACGCATATCGAGTGGCACATGACCGGCTACCGCGTGACGGTCGCGGACGGCGCGGATTCCCCGGCGGACTCCGGCTGGATCTGGAAAACGGCCGACGAGATCAGGCGGGATCACGCCATTCCGACGGCGTTCCGGGCGTACACGCGACTTTTGCAGAAATAAAAGAACAGCACCTGTTCCAAAGCGGAGCAGATGCTGTTTTGTTGTTCGGTTATTCTTCGTCCGTGCGGTAGTCGCCGGTCGGCTTGCCTTTCTCGAAGCAGCGCGGTTCCGGAATCGGATCGGGCGTTGTGTCGGGTGCGGTTACTTCCGTGCCGACGGCGGCCGTTTCGCTGAAAACGACGCTCTTCGTCGCCATATCGACCATGTTCGACGGGATGATAATCTTCGCCGCCTTGCCGTCCGCGATCTTTTCCATCGCTTCGTACTGTTTCAGCTTCAGAACAGCCTCGTCAGCTGCCGCTTCACGCAGGAGCCGGAGTCCGTCCGCTTCCGCCTTCTTCGAGAGGAAGAGCGCCTTTGCTTCACCTTCCGCCCGGGCGATGCGCGCGTCGCGTTCACCTTCGGCTTCGAGCACCACGGCCAGCTTGTGACCTTCGGCTTCCTTGATGTCGGCTTCCTTATGCGCTTCGGCCAGGAGGAGCGTTTCGCGCTTTTCGCGTTCGGCCTTCATCTGCTTTTCCATTGCTTCCTGAATGCCGCGCGGCGGGATGATGTTTTTCAGTTCCACGCGGATGACCTTGATTCCCCACGGGTCGGTCGCTTCGTCGAGGATGGCGGCCATGCGGCTGTTGATCGCGTCGCGGGAGGTGAGCGTTTCGTCGAGTTCCAGTTCGCCGACGACGTTACGCAGCGTGGTGGCGGTCAGATTATCGAGCGCGTTGATCGGGTTGATCGCGCCGTAGGTGAAGAGCATCGGATCGAACACGCGGAAATAGACGACGGTGTCGATCTGCATCGTGACGTTATCCTTGGTGATAACGGGCTGCGGCGGCGCGTCGATGACCTGTTCCTTGAGGGTGACTTTTTTGGAAATTCTTTCGAGGAACGGGATTTTCAGGTGGATACCGGCGTTCCATGTTTTTTCATATTTACCGAGAAATTCGATGACGTAAGCCTCGCTCTGGGAAATGACGCGGATATTGGCGGCCAGGAACCAGATGACGAGCACGGCGATAATGATATACGGGGTCATGATGAATTCTCCTTTCTTTTGGTATCTTTATTATAACAAAATCCCCGGGTTTTATCAAGAAGGTTTTGTGAACTTTGGATGTTTCTTTTAGGGGATTATGGTTGAGAAGCCTGCGGGCTTCTCTGATTTTATTTTTTTGTCCTCCGCTGGACGGTGAATGCACCCGCGCCAAAGAGGAACCGTCGTGGCCGACATGGTTTCCCACTTGAAAATCCCCCTTCCTGCCGCCTACCGGCGGAAATGAGGACAAGTGGACAGGCCGCACACTTTGGTGGGCGTGTTCGTTCATGAAGCGAGTGCAGAGCAAAGTTTTCATAACGGCAAAGCCGAGAGCGTCAGGTATTCGGTTGACGAAATCAAGGTATTCTCTCCGGCGGGGGCGGATAGGGTCTCGGTGGTCCCTAGCCGCCTCGTTAACGCTCTTCTGAGGCTCTGAAACGCCTATATTTCGGGAGTTGGACATAGTCCATCCTAACCCCTCCATAAAAGTTTTCGCCAGGCCTTTTCCAAAAGGCCGCGTTCTCCCCTTGCATTTTCTCGGACTTTGTGGTAAAATATAATGGACTATATATTTAAGGTATAATTCTCTGAATCCGAGGTGCGATATGACTGAAAAATCGAAGAAATTCGCGTTACTGATCCGCCGGATCACGCCGATCTATGCGGTACTGGCCATTCTGATTGCGGCAAGCTACTATTTTGCCGTATCCGAGGGCTTCAACGACGTACTCGGCCACTTTGATCCGGTCGTGTGGTTCTTCCTCTTCGTCGGGCTGACGATTTTCGCGGCCGTCTTTTCCTTTGCGTTTGCGTGCCCGGCTGCTCATCGGATCTCCGTGCCGCGCATCCCCGAAGCCGGCATCCTCGAGATCTTCGCGGCCGCGCTGTCCGCTGTGATGGCCGGTGCGATCGCGGTCTCCACCGTGCTCCGCGTTATCGACAATCCCATCAAACCCGCGCTTCCGCTGGCGTCGGCGATCCTTTTCGTCTTCCTTGCCGCGGGACTCGTCCTTTCGCTCTTCCCGAAATTCCGCACCGGCCTCTGCCGCACCGTGCTTCTCTCGCTCGGTACGCTTGCCGTCGTGCTTTCGCTCTTTGAGCTTTACTTCAGCGAGATCCCGATCAACAACCCGATCCGCCATACCAGTATGCTGATCATGGCGTTCCCGGTCCTCTTCGTGATCGCGGAGGCGCGCCTCGCCTTCGTCACGCCGGATGAGCCGCAGAGCCGCCGCTCCACGGGCTTCTTCTACCTGCTCGCCGCCGGATTGACCGCCTCCGTTTCCGCAGGACTTGCTCTCGGCACCGCGCTGACGCATTTCTTGTGCTACGGCGCGGATGATCCGTCGCTCCCGCTTCTGCCGCTCGGCCTCTATTTCGCCCTCGGCCTGCTCGCGCTCAGCCGCCTGGCCGCCTTCGGTGACGCCGCCGACGCCTATCTCCCGGAAAAGCCCGCAAAATCCGCCAAATCCGCCCCGGACGGCGAATGAAACCGAACCTCCCCTTCAAGATAGATCAACGATAAGGAGAATACCATGGATAACGAACTGAAATGGAACCCCGACGAT
>JAZUKT010000039.1:0-6974 GCA_045643445.1 Eubacteriales bacterium | reverse complement strand
AAAAGGAACTGACAAAAGCGAGAGACCGTATCACGGCGTTGGCTGTCGAAAAGTCACTCGCATATGCGTCGGCCTATCGTTGGCTTGCAGCGGCAGAAACGCTTGAATCGGAACGAACCGCCGCCATCGTCCGACTGTTCCGCTATGACAAAGCCAATTCATGGTGCACGCGCTTTATTCGTAAACTCCCGAAATCGACTGTACATTCGGTCACGGAACGCTATACGCACGCCATCACGATGAAGGGGCGCGTTTATCTGAATACGCTTGCCGGATCGGCTGACGTCGTTTATACCGTTCATGACGCGTACGGATGTGCCGAGCCGTTCCTTGATCTGCTTGCTTCGCGTCTGAAAACAGCCGGCTATGCCGTTCTGATCGGTCGGCATCCTATTGGTGAACGGATTACGGGAATACTCCTGCCGGAGCAGGGTATCGCCGTAACGGTCGGTCGATCCGAAGGCGCACGATCGCTCAATATGACGCGATTCGTTACGGAGAAAATCCCGACCGATTTACGCGGAGAAATACGGCTGGCAACGCGCTGTATGAACGAGTGCCTAACTTCTGCCGAACAATGTCTGAAGTCGGCGGCGCACGCTCATTTTGAACTTGAAAAAATCTATTCGTCCGCGATGGACTTTGCGGCTTTGCGTGAAACGTGCGAATCGCTTTGCCGGGAAGTCTGCGTGCTCCTATAAAACAGTCGAAAACTGAAAGATAAAAATGCAGAAATTAAAAGAAAAATTCATCCGATTCATGACAGGACGCTACGGTGTTGACGAGTTATATGTCGCGCTCGTCTGGCTGCTGCTCGGTCTCATGATCATCAATACGTTTATCCGTTCGCTTATCCTCTCTGCGTGCGGAACGGCGCTTACCGTCATTATCATCATCCGTTTTCTGTCGCGCAATATTCCGGCGCGTATGAGGGAGAATAACGCTTACCTACGTTTGCGTAACCCGATCAAAAACTGGCTGAACTGGCAGAAGGACCGGCTGCGCGACATCAAAACGGCTCGCTACCGCAAATGTCCCGGCTGTCGCGCAATCATCAAACTGCCGAATAAAAAAGGAAAACACACGACAAGCTGCCCGCGCTGCGGACGACGGTTTGACGTTCACATTATTCTTTAACATAGGAAAGGAAAAATCATGGAACTCAACGAATTTCTGAAGAACGCCGCTCACGTTAAGCCGTCTGCCCGTCAGCTCAGCTGGTATGATACGGAATTTTACGCATTCGTGCATTTCACGGTCAATACATATACGAACCTCGAATGGGGGCTCGGCACCGAAGACGAAGCGATCTTCAACCCGGTCGAACTTGACTGCGACGAATGGGCGAGAGCGATCAAATCCGCCGGCATGAAGGGCGTTGTGATCACGGCAAAGCATCACGACGGATTCTGTCTGTGGCCGTCCGCCTATACGGAACACAGCGTCAAGAATTCTCCGTGGAAAAACGGCAAGGGCGACGTGGTGCGCGAATGTGCGGACGCCTGCCGCCGTGCCGGTCTGAAATTCGGAGTGTATCTCTCTCCCTGGGATCGCAATTCGAAACTGTACGGAACGCCCGAATATAACGATTATTACTGCAATCAGCTGACAGAGCTTCTGACGAATTACGGCGAGCTGTTCATGGTTTGGTTTGACGGTGCGTGCGGCGAAGGCCCGAACGGCAAGAAGCAGGTCTACGATTTTCCGCGCTATATTTCGCTGATCCGCCAGTATCAGCCGAATGCCGTTATCTTCAACGATTTCGGCCCGGACGTTCGCTGGTGCGGCAACGAAGCCGGAAGCGCAAGACGCGCCGAATGGGCGGTTGTGCCCGGAGAATTCTGCTTCCGCAGCGAAAAGCAGACGAACGGCGCGATGCTCGACGGTGATCTTTCCTTTGAATACAACTGTGACCAGAACATCGGCGAACTTCAGAATATCCTTTATTCGAAGCAGCTCGCGTTCTGCGGCGCCGAAATTGATATGTCGATCCGCGACGGATGGTTCTATCACGCGAATGAGGAGCCGCACAGTCTCGAACGCCTCTTCAATACCTACGTCAATGCCTGCGGACATAACACCGGCTTTATCCTCAATATCCCGCCTATGCCAAGCGGTCGCTTCGATCCGCGCGATATCGAACGTCTGAAAGAACTCGGTGAGGCGATCCGCGAGAATTTCGGGGAAGAGAAAAAAGTGCCGTGCACGGTCAAAAAACTCGAAACCGGCGTGCCGACGCAGTTCAAGTACGAGATCACGCTGCCGGATGACACGGATATTGCCTGGGTCGAACTGAAAGAAAACATCGCAGAAGGGCAGCGGGTCGAATCCTTCCGCCTCTTCCGCGATTCGCAGAGTGTTTACGAAGGCTTCACAATCGGTCACCGTCAGCTTTGCAGACTGAATAACGTTAAGACCGATAAACTGACGCTCTTCATCACCTGCGCGCGCGACGAAGTGGATCTTGCTTCCGTTGTGGTTTATGAAAAGTGAAGCACGCTTTCTGTTTCCGTTGAATCCATGTCTCACCGAAACGGATGAGCTGAAAAAGAAACTGTCGGCGGCGCTCGCCGTCGCAGATTATGTTCAGTCGAGAGAAGAGCACCCGATCCTCTCGAGACTGACGGCGCCCTTTCTCCCTATCAGGAAGCAAACGGAGCGATTTACCGGCGTGGCGGAGCATCTGATCGCCCTCCGGAACAAACGAACGCGCATTGAGCCGCTTCAGTTCAACGATGACGCGTTTGCCGTTCCGGGCGAGACCGAATATCCCTATGCCGTGCTCCGATTGATGCTTGGTACGCCGACGATGTACCTATTCGCATGGGATAATCGCTATCTTTTTGTCGAAAAAGATCTGTTGCGCGGCGGTGAGTTTGAAGAATTTGAAGCGTTCATTCAAGCCCATACGGGCGCCGACAGAGAGAAGATCCGCCTTGACGGAAATGAAATCAGCCTGTTCTGTTCGAAAATCAGCCATGAAGAATAAATGTAAAAGATTGTTATGCGCCCTGATCCAGCTGACGTGGGGACTGCCGCAGACGATGATCGGATTCGTCCTTTTCCTTCTGTGCAGCTTGCGCGGATGCAGGGCACACGCCGTTCGCTCCGCCGTTGGGGTTGGCTGGCATCGGACGGACGGCATATCGCTCGGGCTGTTCTTTTTCTGCCCGGCGGTCGACTTTGAACGGCCTGAGCCGTCCATTCTCGCGCATGAGTACGGTCATACGGTACAGTCACTCATACTCGGTCCGCTGTATCCGCTGCTCGTGCTGATCCCGTCACTGATCTGGTGCGGGCTCCCGGCATTCCGCCGATACCGACACCGTACGGGAACGCCGTATGCCGCTCTTTACTGCGAGCATTGGGCTGATTCCGTCGGACAAAAACGATTCTGACAATATAAAAAACCGCCGGTGACTTTTGGGAGTCATCAGCAGTTTTCTTATTGTTCCTGTTATTTTTTCAGTGAGCCGTGTGCAAGACCGAGCATATCCTCGAGCGCGTTCGTGCAGGCGACGGTGTTATGCTGAGCAGAGGCTTCGTCAGCACCGTTTGCGAGAATATAAAACTTGATCTTCGGTTCCGTACCGCTCGGACGGGCGACTACGACGCAGCCGTTCTCGCATGCCCAGTACAGCACGTTGGATTTAGGAAGACCCGTGCCGGTAACTTCGCCGGTCAGGACGTTCTTTGAAGTCTCGGCAAGATAGTCACGGATGTTGACGACGCGGGATCCGGCGATTTCCTTCGGTTCCTTGTCACGCAGCAGATCCATCATAGCGGCTATTTCCTGCTTGCCGTCGAGTCCCATGCGGTAGATCTCGGCTGAATATTCCATATAGAAGCCGTACTTGTCATAGAGCGAGTGAACGGCGTCCAGAAGCGTCATGCCCTTGAGGGAATAATAGGCGGTCATTTCGCAGATGAGCATGGAGGCGACTACGCCGTCCTTGTCACGCGAATAGGAACCCTTCATATAGCCGTAGCTTTCCTCGTAGCCAAGCAGGAACGTGCCGATACCCTTGTCTTCCTGCGCCTTGATCGCTTCGGAGATATATTTGAAGCCGGTCAGCACGTTATAGAGATCCACGCCGTGTTTGCGGCAGATCGCGGTCGCCATTTCGCTTGATACGATCGTCTTGATGGCATAAGCGTCGCCCGGCATCTTGTTCTGTTCTTCGAGAGCGGTGAAGATATAATCGAGAAGCAGGGAACCCATCTGGTTGCCGGTAATGCACTGGAATTCACCGTTCTTGTCTCTCGCCATGACGCCGACGCGGTCGCAGTCCGGGTCGTTCGCGATGATCACGTCAGACGGTACGGTAGCGGCAATGGCGATGCCTTCGCGGAATGCGGCCGGATATTCGGGATTCGGCTTTTCGAGTCCGGGAAAATCACCGTTCGGTTTGCTCTGTGCGGGAACGACCGTCAGGTGCTTGACGCCGATGCGTTTCAGCACTTCAGGGACGATGCGGTATCCTGCGCCGCAGAGAGGTGTGTAAATGACCTCAAGATCATCGGCAGCCTTCTTGATCACGTCAGGGTAAACCTGCTCGTTCATGACTTTCTGCATGAAGACTTCGTCAAAATCGCGGCCGACCATCGTGATCAGCTCTTTTTTGGCGAGAGAAGGCGCGGGAACGTCGTCGAAGAGGTCGATCGCTTTCATCGTATCGGCGACCTTTGTGGCAATTTCACCGGCAGGCTGCGCACCGTCTTCCCAGTAGAGTTTGTATCCGTTGTAGATGGCGGGATTGTGGCTTGCCGTAATGTTGATACCGGCCATGCATCCGAAGTGGCGGACACCGGCAGAAAGCATCGGCGTCGGACGCAGTTCATCGAACAGATACACGGGAATATCGTGCGCCGTCAGTACTTCGGCACAGCGGTGCGCGTATTCTTCGGAGTGATTGCGGCTGTCGAAGCCGACGATGACGCCGCGTTTTTTCGCCGATTCGCCGTACGCTTTGATGGTGCGTGCGAGCGCTTCCGTGGCGTGCGCAACCGTGTAGGGATTCATCATCCCGGTTCCCGCGCCCATTTTGGAGCGAAGACCGCCCGTGCCGAATTCCATATACGCGGAAAAACGCTCTTTCAAGGCTGTTTCATCGTTGGCAATCGCCTTCAGCTCGGCGCGCGTGTCGTCATCTATTGCGCTTGTCTCCAGCCACTTCTGATAATTCTTTCTGTATTTCTCCATGGTTGATTCCTTTCTGCGATCACGGCGGATCGGATTCTGTTCTTGATCATTTTACCCGGAAATTGCCACAAGTATGCGCGTGTACCCCGATCAGAGCTGACCGAGAATATCATAGCTTTCGTTGAGGAAGGCAACAAGTTCGTCCGCCGTCAACTGACGCTGCGTCAGAGAAGCGAGCATATAAAGCTGACGGCCGATCAGATCCGCCTTGTCGGTTTCACCGGCGTCGAGGAGGGAAGTGAGCTTCGTCACAACGGGGGAAGCCGTATTCATAATGAGCGTCTGTTCAAGCGGCATCCCGTCGCCCATTTTGTAGAGTTTCATCATGTCGTTCATCCGGCGCATTTCTTCGGGAATCGTCAGAATGGCAGGCGCGGCGGATTCCTTGAACCGTTCAAAGGATACGTTCGTGTGCTCTCCTGCGATTTTCTTCATGAGGTCGGCCACAGCGGGAAGTTCGGTCTTGTCGCCGTCTTCCTTGAGCAGATCCGCCATTTCCGCGTCGATGCGGCAGAACTTCACACCTTCCTTGTTTTCCTCGACAGCCGAAATGAACTGCGTGTCGATCACGCGGTCGAGGACGACGATCTCGATTCCTTCGTCCGCGAACATCTTGATATACTGTGCCTGCGCCGTCACGTCGGAAGCATAATAAATCTTGTTTTCGTGCTTTTCCTTCGCAGTTTCCAGATATTCGTCGAGCGTCTTGTAGGTACCGTCGGTCAGTTCATAGAGAATACTGCCGTTCACACGCTCGTAGAATTTATGGTCCCGAAGCGCACCGTATTCCACGAACGTCTTGAGATCGCGCCAGATCTTCTCAAAATTCTTGCGGTCGTTCTGGAACATGGAATTGAGTTTGTCCGCGACCTTTTTCGTGATGTGTGCGGAGATTTTCGAGACGTAGCCGCTGTTCTGCAGATAACTGCGCGACACGTTCAGCGGAAGTTCGGGGCAATCGAGCACGCCTTTGAGCATAAGCAGATAATCGGGAATGACTTCCTTGATGTTGTCGGCGACAAACACCTGATTATAATAGAGCTTGACCTGACCTTCCAATGAGTCAAATTCGCTTGCGATCCGCGGGAAATAAAGGATCCCCTTGAAATTGAGCGGGTAATCGGCTTTCAGATGAATGTGGAAAAGCGGTTCTTTCCAGTCGTGAAAGACCTTCTGATAGAACGCCTTGTATTCCTCTTCGGTGCAGTCGGTCGGATTCTTCATCCAGAGCGGTTCCGTATCGTTTACCGGCTTCGGTTCGGCGTCCGCTTCCTCTCCGTCTTTCTTTTCCTTCACCTCACCATCATCAAAGAAGATCGGCTCCGGCATGAAGGCGCAGTATTTGTCAAGGACTTCCTTCAGCTTGTACGAATTGAGGAATTCCTTGCCTTCGTCGTTGATGTGCATGATGACAGCGGTGCCGAATCCGTCGAGCAGACCGTCTTCGTCTTCATAATCCGTCGTGATTTCGTAGTCGCCTTCGTCCGTGCAGGTCCACTTGACGGCGGGCGCACCTGTATAGGATTTTGTGATCACGTCAACCGTGTCGCTGACCATGAAGGAAGAGTAGAAACCAAGGCCGAAGTGCCCGATGATGCCGTTCTGCTGCGCGTTCGACTCGCTGCCTTCATACTTCTGAATGAAATCCATGGCGCCGGACAGCGCGATCTGGCAGATGTATTTTTTCAGTTCCTCTTCCGTCATGCCGATACCGGTGTCGGTCACGGTGATGGTGGAAAGGTCTTTGTCAAGTTTAACGGTGATTCTGGCG
>JAZUKT010000038.1:0-4381 GCA_045643445.1 Eubacteriales bacterium | reverse complement strand
ACCGGGCCGAAATCCTGGAGCACCCAGATGCCCGTATCCGCTCCCTCGGTATGCTGCGGCGCTACTTCATAGGCGGACAGTTTATATTCGACCTCGTCGGCCAGCGCTTTGATCTGCGTCCGGGACGTGCCGGTCGAGATGACGAAATAGTCGGCGATGACCGTCTGCTTCTCGACGTGGAGGAGCTTGATGTCCTGCCCTTTCTTCGAGTCAAGGATGGCGACGATGAATTTCGCCAGCGTTTCGGGATCCTTCAGCTGTTCTTTCGTCAGGTTTTCTTCAAACGGGAGTTTGGTCGTTTCCGTATCCATGTGTTCCTCCTATATCAGTGGACAAACTGAATATAAAGCTCGTTATCGTCGATCTGATCGCCGCTGTATACGTGATCCGTGTAATATTCCGCCGGAGCGAAATAAACGTTGGAGAGCGTCTGCCAATCCGTCATGCAGAAAAGATAATTGCGGTCGAAGATCGAATCGGTGATCGGCTTATCGTAGATGTTGAAATACTCGTTGACCACGTTAAGCGCGGCGGCACGGTTAAGAACGTAATACACGTCCGCCGTCGTACCGGGCATCGTCATCATGGTAACGTTCTCAAGATCGACCTTCAGCGCAAACTTGGCGTAATAGATCAGATCGGCAACGGACATATCGGTATCAACGTTATTGATCACCGCTTCTGCGAGGTTTGCCAGTTTACCGGCGTCGAGAGACTTGACGGTCGCCTTCACTTTATTGAAGAAGGCCGTCATGAAGATCTTCTGGGAATCCCCTCTTCCGATATCGGCCTGAACCAGTCCGTAACGGTAGCGGACGAAGCCCTCGGCATTATAACCGTCAAGATGCTGCCAGCCTGCCGGGATCTCGATACTCAGGTTCTGCCAGGGGTCGTAGTAATACATATTCTCCTGCACGTACACGTCTACGCCGTCGATGGCATCCACGATCTGCTGGAAACCGTCGAGATCCATGACAACGGTATGATGGATCTTGAGGCAGAGGCTCTTTTCAAGCACTTCGGCGTAATCGCGCATGGCTGCAACGGCGGGCTTTTCCGCTCCGTCGATGTATTCCTGATTCAGAAGTGTCGCGTACAGCGCGTTGATCTTATTCGTGGCAATATTGAGAGAGACGAACGTATCGCGCGGGATCTGCACGACGGAAATGGAGTTATCGTCCGCATTGATGTTGACGATCATCGTCACGTCGGCAAGCAGCGCCGTACGGTCATGACCGACCACGAGGATATTGTACTGTCCCTGCTGCGCCACGTAGCCGTCGTCTTTTTTCGCGGTCTCCGCTTCATCCGGCTCGACCGGTTGCGTGTCGGATTCGTCAGGATCATCCGGCGTGATCGGCGTCGTGTCGAACGGGATCTCTTCCTGCCCGGGCTGAGCAGGCTTATAGAACGCGATCCACGCGCCGGCCAGCAGCAGAAGCGCCAGAACCGAGCAGACGACGATCAGCGCGATCTGTCCCTTCGTGAGTCCCTTATCGTGCTTCTTGTTTTTCGGCTTCGCTTCTTCCGCTCCGTTGAAACTGGATTTCTCCGCGTTATCGTCGTCAGCCATATGCTCGGCGTCACCGTCAGGATAATACATGGATATATCGTCAGCCTCGGCCGTATCCGACGCCGGTGCTTTTTCTTCCGCTGCCGGTACAGGCTCTTCGACCTTTGGCACGGCTTCTTCGGCTGCAGGAGCGGTTTCTTCAGCCTTTGGTGCAGCCTCTTCGGCTACAGGTGTATTTTCTTCCGTTACCGGCGTACTTTCTTCAGCCGCAGGCACGTTTTCTTTCGTTTCGTCAAGTTCGTTCTGATTCACATGATCCAGCATGAAGCGTTTCGTCCTTTCGTACTATGTCTGTTACACTCCGGCGTACACTTCTTTTATCTCATACTGATGTAATAATTGCGTGCGTCTACTGTGTCGTTATCAATCGGTTCTCCGTTTTTCATGAGTCCCGCCATCGTCAGATCGAACGACAGGATCATCGTTTCCCGGAGCGTTTCGTCTTTATCGGCACCCTTGGCGATGCGGTCGTTGAAATAATTTCTCAGCGTCACGCAGTCGTCAAACGTGCGCGTCTCTTCAATATAATCGGCAAGATACACGAGCGCCTCGAAAACTGTCATCCCGTCGTGCCCGGTCGTATGCCAGCGAATGGCGGAGAGGATTTCGTCGTCCGTGTAATCGGGAAAATCCCGCGCCGCCACGGCTGCTGCCGAATGAGCATGAAAAATCTTCGGCGACATCATCTCGTCTTTTCTCAGTATTATACCAAATTCACGGAAATATTGCAACTGTTTTTCAGAATCTGCTTTTTTTGTTATGTCATGGAGCCACGCAGCGGCGGCCAGTCGGTTCTCTTCTCCCGGCAGGTAGATCGAGCCGAGCCGGACAGCCGCTTTCGCTACCGCTTCCGTATGCTGCCAACGTTTTTCGGTGAGATACGGCCGCACCAACTCCCGCAGTTCGGCAAGCTGTTCGTCCGTTACGTTTCTTTTTTTCATAGTCAATCCCGATACAGGTTTTCCCGTCGTATGATAGTCTCGACCGCCGACGGTATCAGGTCGTGAAGCGGCAGTCCCCTGGCAATCCGCTCCCGGATCTCCGTCGAGGAAATCTCGATCACATCCGTCGGAATGATCCTGACGTTCGCGCCGCATTCTCTGCGGTACGAGGCCGCCACCTCTTCCAGTTCCTCCGATTCGTGCCCGTAGCGCGCCACACAGCAGACCGTCGCAAGTGCGAAAATTTTATCCGGACTCCGCCAGCGACGCAGGGTACGGAACATATCGCTCCCGACGAGCATGAGGATCTCACGCCCCGGTTTCGTCAGATATTCGAGCGTATCCGCCGTATAGCTGAAGCCGCCCTTATCCGTTTCGTAGGAGGAAATCTCCACGTTCTCGAAGGAATCAAACGCCGCGCGGCACATCTCGAGCCGGATCTCGGGCGTCTCGTCCCGGCGCATCGTCTTATGAGGCGGAACCGCGTTCGGCATGATGGGCGTGCGGTCGGGCTTCTCCGCTTCGAGGAACGCCATGAGCGAATGAATATGCCCCCGGTGCGGCGGCGAATAGGTTCCGCCGTAGAGGCCGAGTCGTTCTGCCGCCATATCAGAGCAGGACGGAATACTTCCGTTTTTCCGGCTTGGCGGACTGCTTATAAAGGATGATCTTCCGTCCGATCACGGCGACGACTTCCGACCCGGTGGCTGCCGCGATGGCTTCTCCGGCATCCCGTGCCGTTTCGGCGGAATTCTCAAGCACGCTGATCTTCACGAGTTCCCGTGCTTCAAGCGCGTCACCGATCGACTTGACGGCCGCGTCACCGACACCGCCTTTGCCGACCTGGAAGATCGCGTCGATTTTGGATGCGCAGGCTTTGAGCGTTGCGCGCTGTTTACTGTTTAACATATCAGTCTCCGTCTTTTTGAGAGAGTATCACGGCAAGGCGAGACGTGAATTCACGCATGGCCACGCCGCGGTGCGATACCTCGTTTTTCTTTTCCTGCGGAATTTCGGCAAACGTCGCCCCGAACGGCAGATACCAGAACAGCGAGTCGTAGCCGAAGCCGCCCTCTCCCCGCTCTTCCGTACCGATCACGCCGGGACATTCGCCGCGGACGATCATGGCGCGCTCTGCGGGTATGCCGGATTTTTCGGCGAGCGCTTCGGGAATCCGCCATGCCGCGGGAATCGTCAGCTCCGATCCTTCCGGCAAAACGACCGACGCGGTGCAGACGAATTTCGCCGTCCGCTTTTCCGCCGGCAGCCCGTCGAGTGCATTGAGAAGTTTAGCGCGGTTCTTTTCGTCGTTCGCGTCTTCACCCGCATACCGGGCGGAATAGATCCCTGGCGCGCCGTCCAGCGCATCGACCATCAGGCCGGAGTCGTCCGCGATCCCGATATAGCCGAGCCGCGCCGCCGTACCCGCTTTGATGAGCGAATTTTCTTCAAACGTATCGCCGTCCTCGATGATCTCCGCCGTATGGCCGATCGCTTTCAGGGAAAGAACTTCCACTCCGTCAGACGAAACGTCCGCCAGCATGGTTCCGAGTTCCGCGATCTTTTTCGGATTATTGGATGCAAGCACGATCTGTTTCATGCGTTTTCTCCGTTTTCTTCGCCGTCAGCCGCTTCATCCGTTTCGTCGGATTCCATCAGTGCGTCCACGAACATTTTCGCGTCAAACGGCTGCATATCGTCGATCTGTTCGCCGACACCGATGAATTTCACCGGGATATCGACCTCGTTCTTGATCGAGAAGACCGCGCCGCCCTTGGCCGTTCCGTCCAGTTTGGTGAGGATAAGGCCGGTGATCTCGGCGGCTTCCTTGAAGCTCTTGGCCTGCATGACGGCGTTCTGCCCGGTC
>JAZUKT010000037.1:0-3618 GCA_045643445.1 Eubacteriales bacterium | reverse complement strand
CCCGACGGCCTATGCGCTTTGCCTGATCGGCGCGATTCTGTTTGCGCGTATCGCAGGCGCGAGAAGGCGTACGAAAACGGCAGTCGTCAGCTGGTCGGCCGGGCCATATGGCGGCAGCTTCACGGCGCTCTGTGACAGCGGGAATTTCGCGGCAGAACCGATCAGCGGTCGACCGGCCATTCTGGTAAAGAAAAGCGCGCTCGGCGGTATCACGAATGTCCTGACGCAACCAGGGAACGGACTGCATTACCGACTGATCCCAATCTCCGGTGTGGACGGCGAAGCGCTGCTGCCCGGCTTTGTTCCGGATCATGTGACGGTAGACGGACGGCGGGTGGAAGCTGTACTGGCGGCTGCGGATTCAGACTTTGCCGGGTATGACGGACTGATACCGGCCGCGCTGCTTTAACGATCAACAAATATTATCGGAGGTAAAATATGAGGACAGATGCCGGGATGCTGTCGTGCATCAGCGAATTCAAAGCAACGATCGGGCGGATCCTTCTGGCCGTGTGCGGTGAGGGGCAGACATATTATATCAACGGTTCGGAAGTGCTGCCGCCGCCGCTCACACCGCAGGAGGAGGTGGATATTCTCAGCCGGTTCGATCATGATCGCAGCCTCGCCGATACGCTGATCCGGCATAATCTGCGGCTGGTCGTCTATATCGCGCGCAAATTCGACGGATGCGGGACGGGCATCGAAGACCTCATCTCCATCGGCACGATCGGACTGATCAAGGGCGTCAATACGTATCAGTCCGACCGGGGGATTAAACTGGCGACGTACGCCTCGCGCTGCATCGAAAACGAGATTCTCATGTACCTGCGTAAAAACGCCTCGCACCGGGGCGATCTTTCGATCGACGAGCCGCTCAATACGGACTGGGACGGCAACGAACTCCTGCTGTCCGACGTGCTCGAATCGGGAGACGGACCGATCGGGCAGGAACTGGAACGAAGGGAAGACGAGCGGACGATCCACGAGGCGGTCGATGCACTGGACGAGCGGGAACGGGAGATCATCGTTATGCGGTACGGCCTGAACGGACAACGCGAAATGACGCAGAAAGAGGTCGCGGACAAACTCGGGATCTCACAATCCTACATTTCCCGGCTTGAAAAACGCATTATTGCCCGGCTTCGGAAGCAGATCGCGCGAAAAGTATAAATTTTTTTCAAAGAAGTGTATTTTTTTCTGAAAAACCACTTGCAATTTACTTTTATGTGTGCTATAATCCATTATCGTGAGTATCTGTGGAAGAGGTGAAAAATAATGAAAGCTGATATCCATCCTCAGTATAATGAGGTTAAGATTCGTTGCGCTTGCGGTGAAATCGTCACCACTCGTTCAACGAAGGGCGACGCTAACGGTGAACTCCGCGTTGACATTTGCTCCAAGTGCCATCCTTTCTTCACCGGCAAGCAGAAGTTCGTTGATTCCGGCGGACGCGTTGACAAGTTCAAGAAGCGTCTTGAAATGAGCGGCAGATAATCGCTCTGCGGAGAAAAACAAAACCCCGAAAGAAGTCGCCGGGCAGGTGCGAAACGATCGTTTTTGCCCCGTCCGGCTTTTTCTTTTTATTTGCGAGGTACTATGGAAGAAACGAAAACGAAAGCCATTCTGTGCGCGATCTATCCGCAGGACGGAGAAGAGGCGTGCCGGATCTCGCTCGGCGAACTGGAGCGGCTGACGGAAACGGCAGGATGCGAATCCGTGGCGCTTGTCACTCAGTGCCGTGAAAAACCGGACGTCCGCACAGTGCTCGGCAGCGGAAAAGTGCAGGAATTATCAGCTCTTTGCGCGAATCTCGGCGCAGAACTCGTTATCTTTGACGGTGAACTTTCTCCGTCGCAGATCAAATCCATCGAAGACTCCATCGAAACGGACGTGTCCGTGATCGACCGCAGCATGCTGATCCTCGACATTTTCGCCGATCACGCACGGACGAGCGAAGGCCGCCTCCAGGTCGAACTCGCTCAGCTGAAATATACCTCCCCCCGGCTTGTCGGACGCGGACGCGAACTGTCCCGTCAGGGCGGCACGGCATCCTCGGGCTCTGTCGGCGCGCGCGGCCCCGGTGAAACGAAACTGGAGATCGACCGCCGCCGCATTCGTGAAAAGATCAGCGCCCTTGAGGAAGAACTCCGCAAAGTGGAACAGAACCGCATGGTCACGCGTAAGCAGCGGGATAAATCCGGCATCACGAAATGCGGTATCGTCGGCTATACGAACGCCGGCAAGAGCACGCTGCTCAATTATCTGACCGGCGCGGGTATCCTCGCGGAGAATAAACTGTTCGCCACGCTCGATCCGACGACACGGCAGTTTACCACGCCGAGCGGTATGAAACTGCTGCTCACCGATACGGTAGGTTTCATCCGCAATCTGCCGCATCACCTGATCAACGCTTTCCGCTCGACACTCGAAGAGGCTGTTTTCTCGGACATTCTTCTTATCGTCATTGACGCGTCCGATCCCGAATTCGTCAGTCAGACGGAGGTCACGTCGGATCTGCTGCGCGAACTCGGCGCGGAAGGAAAGCCGACGATCTACGTCTTCAATAAATGCGACGTGTGTGCCGACCGGGACGCGCTTCTTGAAATGCGTTCGCTGGCCGCGCAGTCCGGGACGGAAGTCGTGTTCATTTCTGCAAAAACGGGCGCAGGCTGCGAAACACTCGTCGAACGGATCGAAAAACTGGCGCAGGAGAAGAAACACCGCGTTTCGCTCCTGATTCCGCCGGAAGAAGGCGCCGTTACCGGACTTATTTATAAGGAAGCCGACGACGTTGAGATGGACTACCGCGAGGACGGGATTTTCTGCCGGTGTGTCCTTGACGAGAAACTGTACGGAAAACTGAAAAAATATATTGTAGAAGAAAACTGACGCAAACGGAGGCCGGATGAAAAAGAATCAGAAAAACGATTCCCCTGAAAAGACGGCCGAAAAGCGGATCACGCTTGCATCCTCCGTGACGGTGGAAATGGAGGAGAAAAAGTCCGTTTTTCTCGGCCATGCCGCTCCCGTAGAGAGCGAGGAGGAGGCGAGGCGCTTCATCGACGAAAAGCGAAAGGCCTATCATGACGCCACGCATAACGTTTACGCCTATCTTTTGAAAAACGGCGCCATTGCCCGGTATTCGGATGACGGCGAGCCGCAGGGAACGGCCGGACTGCCTGTTTTCAACGTCGTAAAGATGTCCGGCGCGACCGATCTTGTCGTCGTCGTGACGCGCTATTTCGGCGGGATCCTGCTCGGTGCGGGCGGACTCGTGCGTGCGTATTCCGCAGCCGCCAAAATGGCCACAGACGCGGCAGGACTTGCATCGTTTGAGCCGTATGCCGTCTATACGCTTGACGTGACCTATTCCGATTACCAGAGACTGACCCCGGCGCTTGAAAAAATCCGCGTCAGCCCGGATCGGACGGAGTTTCTCGAAAACGTGCGCGTGACCGCCGCCATTGAAGCCGATCGGGAAGCGGAACTTCTGACGCTCGTGTCGGAACTGACCGCCGGGAAAGGAATCGTGCAGCTGATCGGACGGGAAGAACGTGCATCGCGGCTCTGATCCGACTGAATCCGCGGTGAAAAAAAGATAATTCCATCATTTTTGCG
>JAZUKT010000036.1:0-3518 GCA_045643445.1 Eubacteriales bacterium | reverse complement strand
ATATTGTAGCCGACGAAGGGTCTCATGGCCATCGGGTCACGTCTGACAACACCTACGGCACCGGAAGCGGCAGCGGTCGTCTCAGAGGCCATAATGGAACCGACGAAGGTTCCGTTCTGCCAGGAGGTGGACTGATATACCAGCGGCGCAGTCTTTGCACGGCGGCCGCCGAAGATGATGGCGCTGATCGGAACGCCGGCGGGGTTGTTGAATTCTTTGGAGAGGCAGGGGCAGTTGGGGGCAACCGCGGTGAAACGGCTGTTCGGATGCGCGCCGGAAGGGCCGACCTTGTCGGCCTTGTCATACTTGCGGTAGTCCCACTTTTCACCGCGCCAGTTGTCGGCGTTTTCAGGCGGATTCTTGTCGAGACCTTCCCACCAGACGGTGTTGTTCTCGAGGTTGTGGCAGACGTTCGTGTAGATCGCGTCCTTCATGCAGGTGTGGAGCGCGTTCGGGTTGGACTTTTCGTTCGTGCCGGGGGCAACGCCGAAGAAGCCGTTTTCCGGGTTGACCGCATACAGTCTGCCGTCAGCACCGACTCTGAGCCATGCGATATCGTCGCCGACCGTCCAGACCTTGTAGCCCTTCTTCTTGTAGATTTCCGGCGGAATGAGCATGGCGAGGTTGGTCTTGCCGCAGGCGGACGGGAACGCAGCACTGATGTACTTCACGTCGCCGTTCGGGAATTCGACGCCGAGGATGAGCATATGCTCAGCCATCCAGCCTTCGTTGCGGCCGAGCCAGGAAGCGATACGCAGAGCGAAGCACTTCTTACCGAGCAGCACGTTTCCGCCGTAGCCGGAGTTGACGGACCAGATGGTGTTGTCTTCCGGGAAGTGGCAGATGTAACGGTTGTTTTCGTCGAGCGTAGCCTTGGAGTGCAGACCCTTGATGTAGTCGCCGCTGTCGCCGAGGGCGTCAAGAACGTTGTTGCCGACTCTCGTCATGATGAGCATGTTGAGAACGACGTAGATGGAGTCGGTCAGTTCGATGCCGTACTTGGCGAAATCGGATCCGACGATACCCATGGAGTAGGGAATGACGTACATGGTTCTGCCCTTCATGGCGCCGCGATAGAGCTTGGTCAGTCTTTCGTAGCATTCCTTCGGGTCGATCCAGTTATTGATGTTGCCGGCGTCTTCCTTCTTGCGGGTGCAGATGAAGGTTCTGCCTTCCACACGGGCAACGTCGTTGACGGCGGTGCGGTGGAGGTAGCAGCCCGGCAGCTTTTCATCGTTCAGTTTGATCATTTCGCCGGTGGAGCAGGCTTCGGCGCGCAGCTTTTCGGCCTGTTCTTCGGTTCCGTCGATCCAGACGATCTGGTCAGGCGTGCAGAGAGCCGCCATTTCGTCGATCCATGAGAGGATGTGCTTGTTGTTTGTCATGATAACTCCTTCATGTATGATAATAAAAGTAATCAAGATAAAAGAATGAAGTCAACAAATGACCATCTTTCCCTATATACCATTATATACCCAACACGCGGCTTTTTCAATAGATTTACGAATAATTTTCTGTTTTTTATTTTTTCGCTGACGAAAAATGCCGAACGGAAAAAATATGGTCGAAAAAACGAAAAAAAGACGAACAAGTGTTTACATTGTCCCGGCGGTGTGTTATAATACAATCAAATACTGATAAACGAAGAACGGGAGCAACATGATGATCGGCAAACTGGAACCGAAAGAAAAACTGATCCTCGATTATATCAAAGAAAACATCCGCAAAAACGGATATTCGCCCTCCATCCGCGATATCTGCACGGCGCTCGACATCAAGAGCACCTCGACGGTACATACCTGCCTGGAGCGGCTGGAGCAGAAGGGCTATATCCAGAAGGAAAACGGCAAGAGCCGCACGCTGCGTGTCGAAGGGCTCACGGATGCGGAGATTGCCGACAGCGACGAGCCTGCCGTACCGATCCTCGGACGAGTAACGGCGGGACAGCCGATCCTGGCGGTCGAGAATTACGAAGGGTACATCCGTTTCCCGCGGGGCGTCAGACCGATGCCGGCCGGGGAACTGTTCGCGCTGCGTGTCACGGGCACGAGTATGATCGAAGCCGGGATCCTCGACGGCGACTACGTTATCGTGGAGCGGACGGCAAGCGCGGAGAACGGCGATATCGTCGTGGCGCTGCTCGATGACGAAGCGACCGTCAAGACGTTCTATAAGGAAAACGGGCATTTCCGCCTGCAGCCGGAGAACCGCACCATGCTGCCGATCATCGTGAACAGTCTTGCGATCCTCGGCAAGGTCGTCTCCTCCGTGCGCTATTACCGCTGATCCGCGGCATCTGAAATCAATAAAAATAAATCCAACATAAACGGGAGAAATCATCATGGCAAACGAAATCATCAAGGGTATGGGCTTTCATCACGCAGCGCTGGCCGCCGCCAATTTTGAAGAATCGTTCAAATTCTATACGGAAGGCCTCGGCATGAAGCTGTACACGCAGTGGAAGAGCGGCGACCGTCAGATCGCGATGCTCGACATGGGCGACGGCGGCATTCTCGAGCTGTTCTCCGACGGCAACGACCGCGAATCCGTTGACGCGAAGTTTATCCATCTTGCTTTCAGGGTTGACGACGTGGATATGGCGTTTGAGATCGCCCGCAAGGCCGGTGCGAGCCCGAAGACGCTGCCGAAGATCGTACCGATCGAATCCGCGCCCGCAAAGGTCACGCTGAACTGCGCATTCGTATACGGCCCGTCCGGCGAAGAACTCGAATTTTTCAAAATCGTCTGACGGAAAAACCACATAATTTTGTAAGAACGAGGGATACTAAACATGCTTGCAACGATCGTACTGGTGGACGTTCTCCCGGACTGCATGGACGCATTCGCCGAGATCACGGCCTATAATCACGAAAATTCCCGCAAGGAGCCCGGCAACGTCCGTTTTGACGTTCTGCACGATAATAAGGAACCGAACCGCTTTATCCTTTATGAAGTCTATCAGGACGCGGACGCCGCTGCCGCACATAAGGAAACGGAACATTATAAGAAGTGGAGAGAAACGGTAGCACCCATGATGGCGTCGCCGCGTCAGGGTATTCCCACGACGCCGCTCTGCTTTGACTGACGGACGCATCACAGACCGCTCGTTCTATGAGACGGATGCGCTCACGCTCGCCCGGAATCTGATCGGCAAAACGCTCGTGTACGAATCCGAAGCGGGAACGGTGAGCGGCATCATCGCCGAGACGGAAGCCTATATGGGCGTGACCGACCGGGCGTCCCACGCATTCGGCGGGCGAAGAACCGAACGGACGGAAACGATGTACCTGCCCGGCGGATACGCGTACGTGTATCTGATCTACGGACTGTACGCCTGCATGAACGTGACGGCGGCGGAACGCGATAACCCCGAGGCCGTGCTGATCCGCGCCGTGCTTCCGACGGATGGGATCCCGCTCATTCTTCAAAACGTGCGGGAAAAGAGCAGACGGAAGACGCCACTGGTCTTTCCATCGGAGCCGGACAGCCGCTTTTTCTGGTCGCTCACGAACGGACCG
>JAZUKT010000035.1:0-12166 GCA_045643445.1 Eubacteriales bacterium | reverse complement strand
GGCTTCTGCGTTTACAATACCGAAACGCTTCTGAAGCTCCGCAAGGCAGTCGGCCCGACGATCGGCGCAAACTTCGACCCGTCTCACCTCGTATGGCAGGGCATGGAACCGGCAGCGGCCATCCGTGAACTGGGCGACGCGATCTATCACGTTCACGCCAAGGATACGAAGATTGACGCGATCAACACCGCGCGCATCGGCGTTCTTGACACAAAGCATTACGGCGACGAACTGCACCGTGCATGGGTGTTCCGTGCGCTCGGCTACGGTCACGACGTATCGTGGTGGAAGGATCTTGTCAGCAACCTCCGTCTGGTCGGTTACGACGGCGTTCTCTCCATCGAGCATGAAGACAGCCTGATGTCCATCGACGAAGGCCTTGCCAAGGCGGTAGCGGTCCTGAAGGAAGCCCGCATGGCAGACCCGAAGCCCTCCACGATGTCCTGGGCATAATCTCATGTATCAGAACCGGGGAAACGCGAAAAGTTTTCCCGGTTTTTTGCTTTTGAACGACACAAATGCAAAGAAAGGCATGATATGACTATGGAACTCATGAATTATTCGGTGATCCAGCGCGATGACGACGGATACGGCCGTTTTGAATACAGTGGCAAATGTCCGGATGCGTATGACGGCGAACGAATTTATGTGCGTGTTGTACGGGAAGAAGATAATCTTATCATCGTTGAAAATGCCGACTGTACGGTGAATGAGAACGGTTGGCACGTTTCGCTTGAGATTCCCGAAGGCGGGCTCTACCGTGTGGAAACGATTTACTGCTGTAAAGGTTCCCGTGGTACAAGAATCGAATGCCGTTTTCACGTCGGCGTCGGAGATGTTTATGTAACGGCCGGACAGAGCAATATGAGCGGTTACGGACTTGATACGGCTTACGATCCGCCGCAGCTTGGCGTCCATGCCTATTATAACCGCGGGACGTGGGATATTGCAGCGCATCCGCTCGGCTGCTCAGCTGGTTCGATTTACCGGCCCTGCGACGGGTTGAGCGAAACATCGCCTGCCTTGTCCTTTGGACGTTTTCTTTCCAATCGTCTGCATCTTCCGATCGGTCTTGTCCCGGCGGCGGTCGGCAGTTCACTGCTTGAAACATGGAAGCCGGACGAGGACGGGACGAACTGGAATCAGGTTCTTGAACGGCTGAAAGTCGTCGGGAAAGTGAAGGGCATCATCTGGTCGCAGGGATGCGCAGACGCATCGGCGAGAAAGGGCACGGACTATTATGAAAGACTGGCATCCGCTATCGCTCAGTGGCGCGAAGTACTCGGGCCTGTTCCCGTTCTGATGCTTCAGCTCAATCGGACCGTGAATGCCGATCCCGAATTATCGCGCCATTGGGGTATGGTCATTGATGCCCAGCGAAAAGCCTCCCTGACGATTCCGGGCGTCTACTGCGTTCCGTCATATGATATGACGACTTTTGATACGATCCATAACGCAAGCGGCTCGAATGTCATCCTGGGAGAGCGGCTTGCCAACGCGGCATTGGTCGGGGTTTACGGTCAGAGAGGCCGCACGGCCATTGCGTTTACCTCGTGCGAAGCCATAGACAATACGCACGTGAAACTCAATATCACGCAAAACTTTACGACCCGTCTGTGGGATAATACCGCCGACGGCATGAATGTCGAGGATGAGGACGGTCTGATCGATTGCATCGGGTGCTGTCATTACGGAACATATTTAGTAGTTACAACGCCGCGGCCGTATAAACTGCCGGCAAAATTCCATTTCAGTTGGAAGACGCATCCGCCGATGTTTGTCGGGCATGAATCGAACGGTCAGCCGTTCCTTTCCTGTTACGGCCTGCCGATTGAAAAGACCTGAAACAATTACTGTATAGGAGATAACCATGAAACTGATGAACTATTCCATCATCCAGCGTGATGATGACGGATTTGCGCGGTTCGTATTTGACGGCGATTTGCCCGAAGGATACGACGGCGAGCGGATTGTGACGCGTGTCATTCGTGAAGAGGATAACCTGGTCGTGCTGAACTGGCAGGAATGCCGGATAGACAACGGCAAGTGGATGAACAATCTTGTGATTCCCGAAGGCGGACTGTACCGCATCGAGGCGATGTTCGTGCCGAAGGGAAGCAGTGCCAACTGGGGCAGAAGGATCCGCTGCCTGTATCACGTCGGTGTCGGCGATATTTATATCACCGCCGGACAGAGCAATATGACAGGCTACGGCCGCGATATTGCCGTTGACCCGCCGCAGCTCGGTGTCCATGCCTATTATAACTACGGCTCGTGGGACGTGGCGGCTCATCCGCTCGGGTGCGCAGCCGGTTCGCTCTACGATCATTGCGACGGTTCCTCTGAAACCTCGCCCGCTCTGTCCTTCGGTCGGCATCTCGCCAACCATCTGCATATTCCGATCGGTCTGATCCCGGCGGCGATCGGCGGCTCTCCTCTCAAGGTATGGAAGCCGGACGAAGACGCATGGGCGTGGAAGCAGATTCTCGACCGCCTCGAAACGGTCGGTAAGGTTAAAGGCATCATCTGGTCGCAGGGCTGCACGGACGCCAATCCGAACGACGCGGAAGGCTATTACGACCGCTTCAAAAAGGCCGTGGAACTCTGGCGGGAAGCGCTCGGCGACGTGCCGGTGCTCACGATCCAGGCGAACCGCGGCGCCAAAACGGATGACCCCGACGGCCTTGAAGGAATGAAATGGTGGGGCATCGTCCGTGACGCACAGCGCAAGGCAGCCCTGACGATCCCGGGTGTCTATTGCGTGCCTTCCTACGATCTTCCGACGTCCGACGGCATCCATAACGCGAGCGGCTCGAACGTTATCCTCGGCGAACGGCTTGCCAATGCGGCGCTCGTCGGCATATACGGTCAGCTCGGACGCACACCCGTTGCGGTCGTGAATTGCGAATGGGAAGATGAAACGCACGTCCGTGTCAATCTCACACCCGATCATCCGATGGCAGTCATGGACGCTACCGCCTACGAAATGATCGTAGAGGACGAAGAAGGTACGACGGACTGCGTATCCAGCCGCGGCGATTACCAGAGTCTCATCGTCGAGACTGCGCGCCCGTATAAACTTCCGGCGAAATTCTCCTTCAGCTGGCGTATTCATCCGGCGATGTTCTTCCCGCGGGAGCAGAACGGAATGCCGCTTCTCACCTGCTACGGCGTGCCGATCGAAATGCCGAAGGACTAATCGAATAAAAAAATCCGAAGAGCAATCTTCGGATTTTTATTTTTATTAATTTTGTTCAAGACAATCCGCGATCCGTTCGCAGGCGTGACCGTCGCCGTAGGGATTTGACGCGCGCGCCATCGCCTGATAAGCGTCATTGTCGTCCAGCAGCTTCGTGAAGGCCTCGTAGATGACGTTTTCGTCTGTTCCGACCAACTTCAGCGTGCCGGCCTTGATGCCTTCGGGACGTTCCGTCGTGTCGCGCATGACGAGGACGGGCTTGCCGAGCGAGGGCGCTTCCTCCTGAATGCCGCCGGAGTCTGTCAGGATCAGATAACTGCGCGCCATGATGTTGTGGCAGTCGATCACTTCGAGCGGTTCGATGATGCGGATGCGGTCGAGGCCGCCGAGTTCTTCTTTCGCCGTTTCGCGCACCACGGGATTCATGTGGATCGGGTAGAGTGCCTTCACGTCGGGGTGTTCCTCCATGACGCGGCGGATCGCCCGGAACATCGCGTGCATCGGCTCGCCGAGATTTTCGCGCCGGTGCGCCGTGATCAGGATCAGGCGGCTGCCGTCAGCCCAGTCGAGCGCCGGATGCGTGTAGTCCGCGCGTACCGTCGTCTGGAGCGCGTCGATGGCCGTGTTGCCGGTCACCGTGATCGAGGCGGGATCCTTGCCTTCGCGGATCAGATTCTCCCGTGACAGCTCCGTCGGCGCAAAATTGTACCGCGCGATGATCGACACGGCCTGCCGGTTGAATTCTTCGGGGTAGGGGCTGTACAGATTGTAGGTGCGCAGTCCTGCCTCCACGTGCCCGACGGGGATCTGCATATAGAAGCACGCGAGCGCTGTCACGAACGTCGTCGAGGTGTCGCCGTGTACGAGTACCACGTCCGGCTTAACCTCTGTCAGAACGTCGCGGATCCGTTCGAGAATGTTCGTCGTGATATCGAAGAGCGTCTGCTTCTCCTTCATGATCGAGAGATCGTAATCCGGCACGACCGAGAAAGCCTCGAGTACCTGATCGAGCATCTGGCGGTGCTGACCGGTCACGCAAACGACGGTTTTGATGGAGGGACGGCGTTTCAGTTCTTTGACGAGCGGGCACATTTTGATGGCTTCCGGCCGTGTGCCGAATACAAGCATGACAGTTTTCATGAGTCAAATCCTTTTCGGTATATGGTTGTGGTCAGATAGAGACGTCCTGATCAGGGAGCGGATCGGGTGCGATGAGAAGCGGCGGGCGGCGGTTTTCGCGGATATATTCGACAAAATCTGCGGTCGTTTCGATGGAGCGCGGCACGTACATTCCGCAGTGCGGCTTGTAGGTGTCGCCGTGGTAATCGGAACCGCACGAGAGCCGCAGCCCGTGTTCATCCGCAAACGCCCGTACAGCGGCCTCCGCGCAGGTGCGGTAGAGCGGATGGCAGTTGATCTCGGTGCCGTCGAGGAACGACGCATCGACGGGTTCGGTCTTGCGGAACGGATGAGCGTGATAGAAAAGCGCGTTGTGCTCGTGCGCGTAGCGCGACAAGTCTTCCAGAGAAAGCTCGTACAGGGCGGGCGAATCGAGCAGATCGTCCTCCGTCAGCCCGTAGATCGTGAAATCGTTGCGCCGCATACAGTCGGGTGTCACCTCGATGCCGAAGAAGACTTTCAGCCCGATCTGTGCGCCGAGCGCCCGTGTTGTTTCGTATTCTTCGATGTAGCGCTTTACCCAGTCGCGGTAGGGGATCTCCACGAACGCCGACTTGCAGTGATTCGTCAGCACGATCGCGTCCACACCGTCGTCCACACAGAGCCGAACGAGCCGTTCAGGGGGGACTTTGCTGCAAAAACTGATGCCGGCGGTGTGGATGTGGGCATCCACCAGCATAAGGGAATCGTCATTCATTGTAGTCAACCTTATTTCGTTTGGCCGCCGAAGGAGCAGATCAGCGAGCCGTTGATGATTTCGAGAAGAGCGAAGGAAGCGTCGTACCAGGTGCCGACCGAGCCCGGATTGATCAGCCGAACCGAGCCGCCGTCTGAGCCGTCCACCACTTCGTCGAACGCTTCGTGCGTGTGGCCGAAGAGAACCACGTCGGCGCCCCGTGCGATCCCGCGGTCGGCGGCCGGTTGGATCGTGCTTTTGACGCTGTATTTGTGGCCGTGCATCAGCAGAAAGCGCATCCCGCCGACGTCCGCGATCCGCTCAAGCGGTTCGTCCGCGCCGTCGAAGAAGGAGAGCGTGCCGTCACAGTTCCCGGCGACCGCGTCGATCGTCAGCATCGGCCATTGTTCACGGATCGAATATAAGTCGTGCAGACCGTCGCCGAGGAAGAAAACGCGCTCGAGCCCGCCGGCTTTCATGTGCGCGCGGATCACGTCTTCCATGAGGGAAGGATGCCCGTGCGAATCGGAAAAAACGAGAATTTTCATAGAATGCCTCGAAAATGGAGTAGCAATCGCCGCGCATCCGCCTATACTGATAGAGAAGGAACGGAATGGAGGAATTACGATGATCAGGAAAGCGGCGATCAATAAAATGCTTGAATTGCCGGACGATAAGCTCGTCATGATGCTTCGTCTGGTAATGGGAGGCGCCGGGATGGAGCTTCCCGCGAAGAAGATCGACGGCAAGAGCGTGCAGAAACTCCGTGCGCTGCTTGAGGAGATCACGGACAGCGACCTGGAGCGGCTTGAAACGCTTGTGTCCGCCTGGAAGAAGGGAGGCTGAACCATGGAAAGCGGCGATCTTTCCGCGATGATCGGAAAACTTATGCAGAACCCGGAATTTGCCGGGATGATCAGCGAAATGAGAGGGAAGCAGGAGAGCGCGGCGGACGTATCGAAGGATATGATGTCGCACCTCGATGAAGTCGTCAAAATGGCGGGACCGATGCTCGGCGGGATCGGCGAAAAGGAGCAGCCGAAGCCGGAGCCGGCGGAATCGTCGGAGCAGGGCGGTCCGAAAGCGCCGTTCAAATTGCCGTACAGCCGGGAAGAGCGGGTACGCGCCGAAAAGCTGATGCAGGCGCTCAAACCGTATCTGAATAAGAGCCGGTGCGAGATCATTGATAAATGTATGTCGGTCATGCAGCTCGGCGACGTGGTCGGGGCGCTGCAGGGACTTGAAAATCTGAAGCTTTAATCGCTGAGAGGAGGGATCCCTATCTATACGAGAAATTACGGCAATCGGTACGAGCCGCCGCCGGGATACGACGGGAACGCCTTTTCGGATACGGTGAAAGAACATAAACCGGCAGAGGACGCATGGAGCGAGCCGAACCGTACACAGCAGCCTGATACGGTGCAGACGGCGGAGAAACAGCCGGAAACGAACCTTGTTAAGCCGAGCGACGGAAACGGCGGATCGCTGCTCGAACAGCTGTACCGCACGCTGCACGGTTTCGGCGGAACGGAAGAATTGATCCTGCTCCTCGTTCTGCTGATCGTTGCGTCGGACGGATTGTGCCCGGAGGCGCTGATTCTGGCGATTCTGCTGATCAGCGGAGGTAAAACATAAGTCAGCCGCCAAGTAACCGACGTAACCGTTCGCCTTCGAGTACGATCGGGGAAGCGGCGGCATACGGGTCGCTGAACTTGTAGTCGGGTTTCGACTGCAGATCCAGCCCGAGGATCAGATAAAACGTCAGCACGCCGGAGACGGGATCATACCGTACGGAGACAGCCAGACCCGAAAGATCGGCCGTGACAGCCGCCACACGCACGAGACTGTCGGGAAGCCCGTTTAGACCGGCGAGGGCGTGCAGACTGCATAAACCGCCGGGGAAACCCGGGATCGGGCGAACGGCGGCAGAAAGACGGACTTCCGCGGCGCTCGTCTGATGATAGAGCGTCAGACAGAGCGAGCGGTCGGCGGATACGGAAGCGAGCACCGCCGTGCAGACGTATAATAAAAACGCATACGCTTCCACCGGGAATTCGAGGATATGCGCGGCCTCCCGTGCAAACGGATTGTCGGGATCGGCTGATTGCGCCGTGCGGTAGGCGGACGAGCGGAGCAGCGTCTCGACTTTCAGATCCTCATAGGCTGGGAAACGTTTCATGCGATCGAGAACGGCATCCGTCAGCAGCGGCAGATCACAGTAGCGCGACGCGCAGCGCGGCTTCAGCATCGCATCGACGAGATACGGTACCTCGGCGTACACGAGAAAGGCTTCGGGCGTCAGCTGATCACGGGGCGTTTCTTCACTGTCCCGGTCGGTCAGCGTGAAAAGTTCATAGAGAATCTGATCGGCAGCCGAGCGGAACGTCGTGGCGGCGGGCGTCATGCAGACGTGAAAATCCGATACGCGGTCGGAGAGAAACACGATGGTCAGCGGGGATTGGCGGATAACGGTCTTCTCGCAGAAGGCGAAGCCGAACGCCGGAAAGCGGAACAGCGAATAGAGACGGTAAACGTCGTCCGTCCGATCGGCAGCACAGAACGCGAGAAACGCATCCCGGTCACCGCCGAGCGAGCGCAGAAAACGGGCGCATAATTGGCCGCAGTCCCGGATGCCGCCGGGCTTTTTCTCCAGTACGCCGCGTTCCTCCGAGAGAGAACCGTCCGCCGAAAAAAGCAGATACGGCAGCGAATCAACCCGTTCACTCATTGTTAGTACCAGTTGCGGCGACCTTCGTCCGTATCGCCTTCGTCGGGCTCATCCGCGTCGTATGCTTCGTCGTCCGATTCGTCTTCGTGATAATCTTCCGCCGTGCTCGCATAGGGATTCGTTTCGCCGATCGGCTCGGTTTCGGCTTCCGTCTCATCGGCGGGCGCGTCCATGCCTTCGTATTCGTAGGCCGGACTGTCCGTATAATCGAGATTTTCGGGCGCGACCGTCGCGGCGAAGCAGATATTTTTGATCTCGTTGTCCACGCAGGCTGCGTAGGCGGCGGTCATGACGGACTTGTCTTCAGACGCCGGGATGATGACGCGCATATGATAGGCGTGGAAACTTCCGTACAGCGAGAGCACGGAAGCGGATACGATACGGTATGCGTCGGCGGAGGTTCCGAGTCCGTCGAGCGGGAAGCCGATACCGAGGCAGGAGACGGACGTTGCGAGCATCTGTACCTGCTTGGCGGCGGACGTGTTTTCGTATAATTCGGCGGGGAGGAGCAGACCGATCTGCCCGTGACCGTCGAGGCGTTCGGTGCAGGAGAGAATATAGCCGCGCAGGATCGACGTGTCGGCGACTGTCAGATCGGCGTCACAGAGCGTGAGACAGTCGAGCATGATCTCGTCAAACCCGAGCGACGCGAGTTCCGCGAAGAGCGTGCCGTCCACGAGCGCGGCGGCGTCCGGATCAGAGAAAACGCGTGAGGGCGTGTAGAGCGCGCAGAGCCGCATTCCGCTGGCTTTGGCGGAGGTGATGGCTTCATTCATGCGGGCGGTGAACGGATTCAGGACGGCGTCCGGCTGCATGATCAGCGACTGCAGGGCATCGGACGCAAAGTACAGCGTCCCGTTCGCGTCCGTCACCGGGATCATCAGCGTGTCGAAATAACCGGCGAGCTTCTGCACGTTCATCGTGACCGTTTCGGTGTCCTTGTAATCCTTCAGAAGAAGCGACGCACCGAAGACGGCGGGCGATTTGTCGCGCACCGTGTCGGATTCGGGATTTTCGTCATCGACTGTGCGGATCGCATACGGGTCGTCCGGCTTGTCGGCTTCGGCGACTTTTTTCTGTAAATGCAGACCGAGCATGATGGACAGGAACGTGATAACGGCAGCCGCGGCGATCACGTAAAGAATCCGCAGCATGATCCGGCGTGTTCTGGCGGCGCCGGGCCGGTTTCTGGTGTAAGTTTTCACACGAAACCCCTTTATTTTGTCATGTCAAGATTGAAAATGCCGTAATCGGAGAGCGCATCCGTCGGCGTGACGGTCAGCGTTGCCTGATGAGCTTCCACGGCGAGATTGTACTGACTTGAAATATAATCGTTAGCCAGCTCGTCCGCGTGTGCCGTGAGATAAGCGGGCTCTTTTTCGTACCGTTTGATGATGCTGATGCCGACGGAAGTTTCGACGATGCCGCTCACCTCACCGACGGCAAGGGAGAAGGCCGCGTCCTCGAAGGCGTGGAGATAACTGCCCTTCGTGATATAGTATCCGTCGGGATTGTCGAAGAGATTCACGTCACCGCCGTACTGCAGGACGAGCTCGTCGAAATCCGCGCCGTCACGGAGCATTCCGAGCAGTTCTTCCGCCTTCGTCCGGTTTTCGTCGATCGTTTTTCCGTTGTCGGCAGGGAGCAGGATCTGCTTCACCCGGATGAAATCGTCGCTTTCGATGATCGAACGGAGTTCTTCGCTGTCGTTCGTGATCTCCCCGCGCGTGATCATCGCGTAGAGCAGCTCTTCCGCCAACACGTCGTTGCGCACGATGAAGCGGTATACGCCGTCGTTCATGTTGTAGTCGGCGAGATCAGCCGTATAGGCCGCGTAGTCGCCGTCATAGGTCTCGTAGATCTCGTTCATCCGCGCATCCACGGCGTCCGTGATATAGGAGTCCTTCGGGTCGATGCCGTATGCCTGACAGAGCGTGGGCGTCGCGTATAAGGCTGTCAGCGTATCCGTCACGTCCGCGTTCAGTTTGTCGATCAGCGCCTGCCCGTCGTTGCCGAGCCAGATATCGACCGACGCGCCGCGCTCGTAATCCGCCTTGTGATTGAGCACCGCATAGCGGTAAATTTCCATCGGAACGTCCATTCCGCCGATCGTCATCACGACGGTTTTTTCGTCTTTGGAACTTTCGAGAAGCGCGGCCGGATCCTTGCGGCAGCCGACGAAGGAGAGCAGGAGAACGGCGGCCAGCAGGAACGATACGGCGCGGAGAGGACGGCATTTATTCATCAATTCAGTCTCTTTTCGGATGCACATAAATATTCATAATAATTTTATCATCATCTCGTGAATACGGTGTGAACGGGAAACGCTTTTTCGGTAAATATCGGCCGTCCGCAGCCCGTGCAACCGGCGCAAAACGCTTGCAATTCGGAATTTCTTATGTTATAATGAAAAAAACGAAACGGCAGAGGGCAGGAACATGGATGATTTTACCTCGCGCGTGGATCTGCAGAAGATCATAACGGAGCAGGAACTGAAAGTCGAATATACGCCGGACGATCCGTCAAGAATCATGATCAGCTCGTCGGATGTGAACCGTCCGGGACTGGCGCTTGCCGGCTTTTTCGATCATTTTGACCCGAAGCGTGTGCAGGTCATCGGCAACGCGGAAGCAATGTTTCTGAAGAAAATGCCGGAGGACGTGCGCCGGAGCCGGATCACGGATTTTCTGAACCGGAACCCGGTTGCCATCGTTATCGCGCATGGGAATGAACTGGATCCGATGCTGCGCGAACTGTGCGAATATTTTGAAGTGCCGCTCTGCTCGACGGACATGAATACGAGTGAGTTCATCGCGTCGCTGATCGCGTGGCTGCACGTTCAGTTGGCGCCGCAGATCACAAGGCACGGCGTGCTCGTCGAGGTGTACGGCGAAGGCCTGTTCATCACGGGCGACAGCGGCGTCGGCAAGAGCGAAACGGCGATCGAGCTGATCAAGCGCGGCCACCGCTTCATTGCGGACGACGCCGTGGAACTGCGCAAGGTCTCGGCGAAATCCATCGTCGGCAGCGCGCCCGATATGATCAAATATTATATCGAGCTGCGCGGTATCGGCATCGTGGACGTGCGCCGTCTGTTCGGTATGGGCTCGGTCCGCGAGACGGAAAAGATCGACATGATCATCAACCTCGAGCCGTGGGTGCAGGGCAAAGTCTACGACCGCATGGGGCTTGAGACCGAATATACGGATATCATGGGCATCAAGATCCCGACGACGACGATCCCGGTCAAACCGGGGCGCAACCTCGCGGTCGTACTGGAGATCGCCGCCATGAATAACCGTCAGAAGAAGATGGGGTATAATACGGCGGAGGAGTTCAATCAGAAGCTGATGCAGAATCTGGGACTGGCGGACTGAATCCGTTCGGCAACATGATCAAAAAAGCGGCGTTTAACCGGCGAGGGCTGTGAAAATGAGAAATTTTTCATAAGTCTCAGCCGGACTCTTGCAAAGAGCGCCGCACTGTGCTATAATCTGGGTACGCGAAAAGATTCGTCTTTTCACACAGAGTAGGAAACCAGGCGTAAAGTGCCGCCGGAACGGGGAGTTGTCCGTCGGACGAAAGCTCATAGGAGCTGCGGTCGGGTTTCCGCATCCCGCTGTCATTCAGGTGAGTCATACTCTCATAAATGGTCGGCCGGAGGCATCCTGTCTTTTCGCGGACTGTTTATGGGAGGTTTTGATTTTTATGGACAAGAAGAAAAAGTTTCCCGTGCGCATGGTGACGGTGCTTGCGATGCTCGTGGCGCTCGAAGTGGTGCTCAGCCGCTTCTGCTCGATCAATACGGCGGGCTGGAAAATCGGCTTCGGCTTCGTGCCGGTGGCGCTTGCGGCGATCCTCTACGGACCGCTCGGCGGTGCTGTGGTCGGCGGACTGTCCGATTTCATCGGGGCGATCCTGTTCCCGATCGGACCGTATTTCCCGGGCTTTACCGTCTGCGCGGCGCTGATCGGCGTCGTGTACGCGCTGTTCCTGTACCGCCGGGAAAAGCCGAACTTCTTTCTGCATATCCTCGTTCCGACGCTGATCAATTCGATTCTGATCGGCCTCTGCATCAATACCGTCTGGGTGAGCATCCTCTACCATTCGAAGAATTACTGGGGCTGGTTCGTCTACCGCCTGCCGGAGTACGCGATCCTGATCCCGGTCAATCTCCTGCTTCTGCCGGTGCTCGTCGCGCTTGCCCGGAAACTGCGGAAGATCATTCAGGAGAAAGCATAACGCCATGACTGAAACCGAACAAAAAATGACATACGAAGAAGCGCTCGCCTTTATCCATTCGGTGGACTGGAAGGGCAGCCGCCCGGGTCTTTCCCGGATCACAGAACTCTGCCGCCTGCTCGGGAATCCCGAACGCTCGCTT
>JAZUKT010000034.1:0-18629 GCA_045643445.1 Eubacteriales bacterium | reverse complement strand
TCCGTGATGGATTATTTTGAGATATTTATGAGCAGAATGATCCTGTGCAGGAAAGCCGCCGAAAAATTCGGATTACAGTTCAAACTGATGATCAACGAACAGCAGCTTATCTGATGATTAACGAAGATAAAACCACTATCGGAGGGATCATATGAAAAACTATCGGTATGACGGCACGAGAAAATTCAGCATCAAGGGCTTCGACTGCGCGGACACGGGCGAATTTAAGGAACGCCACGAGACGATCGAAGAATTCGTCGGCAATCTTGAAAAGATCAACGAATATCAGCAGAAACTGTTCGCGGAGCAGAAGGAAGGCATCATTTTCATCTTTCAGGCGATGGACGCTGCCGGAAAAGACGGAGCAGTCCGCGCCGTTCTGTCCTGCCTGAGTCCGCAGGGCGTTTCGGAGCACAGCTTCAAGGTCCCGAGCGCGGAAGAAAACCGTCACGATTATCTGTGGCGCTTCTGGGACGCGATCCCCGAAAAGGGCTCGATCAGCATCTTCAACCGCAGCTATTACGAAGACGTTCTGGTTCAGAAGATCCATAAGATTTACGAAAAAAACAGGTACGCGGACCGCATTGATACGGATTCCATCGTCGAAAAGCGCTACGAACAGATCCGCAATTTCGAGAAATATCTGTGGGAAAACAGCATCCGCGTCGTCAAGATCTTCCTCAACGTCAGCAAGGAGGAACAGGCGAAGCGCTTCATCTCCCGGATCGACACG
This sequence comes from Eubacteriales bacterium, assembly GCA_045643445.1. Taxonomy (GTDB): domain Bacteria; phylum Bacillota; class Clostridia; order Oscillospirales; family CAG-272; genus UMGS1696. Next base: position 17,896 of record JAZUKT010000034.1, on the reverse strand, counting down.
CCGAAGAAAAACTGGAAATTCTCTTCCGGCGATATTGACGAACGCGCGTACTGGGACGAATATATGGAGGCCTATCAGACGGCGATCAACCGTACGGCGAGAAAAGATACGCCGTGGTACGTCGTTCCCGCCGATCATAAATGGTACGCGAGACTGGTCATTTCCCGTATCGTGCTGAACGAACTGAAAAACATGGATCCGAAATGGCCCGTTCTCAGCGACGGGGAAATGGAAAAGCTCGCCGTTTACCGCGAACGCCTGACAGAGGAGCTCGGTATCGGGGCGGATCTGACGGATGAAGCCGAAGAAGAGGCGGATGAAGATGAACGCAAAGTCAAGCCGTCCGACACCGCCGTCGGGATCGCGCTGAAGAACGACCGTCAGGCTCTTTCCGAAAAGAAATTCCGCAAGCTGCTGAAGAAGAGCGTTTTCGAGAATTTCAGCGAGCGGTTCGGCGTCAGCGAACAGACGCAGGAGCAGCTCGGCCAGGTGTATCTGGAACTGGAGGAAGCCGAGGCCAAAGCCGAAGAGGACGATCTCGCCGCCGTCAAGAAACTGTACCGGGAAAAGAAAAAGGTACTGGAACAGGAGCTGAAAGGCTGCGGGAAAGAGGCAAGAAAACTCTTCGAAAGCTATAAAAAAGCGTCGCGCGTGCAGATCGACGGACTGGTGGAAAAGATCAATCTCGGCTACACGCAGTATGAAGAAGACCTGAAACAGCACATGACCGAATACGAGATCAACGTCGGAGCGTTAGGCGTTCCGGTCGAGGAAGCTCTGGTTGCGTACTGTATGAAATTGACGGACGCCTTCGAGGCGCACCGTTCCCGCGCGGCGGAATATCGGACGGAGACCGAAGAAAAACTCGCCGAAATCGCCGCGGAATATGCGGAAATCGGCCGGACGTTCCACAAAACGCCGGAAGACGCCGAAATCCCGCCGGAAGAAGCCGAAATTCCGACGGAAGAAACCGAAATCCCGACGGAAGACGCCGAAATCCCGCCGGAAGACGCCGTCGCGGACAACGAATAAGCCGGCGGTTTTCGCCGATACGTTAAAAAGCCGGTCTTTTGGACTGGCTTTTTGCGTTGCGCCGGGGCGGATCCGGCCAAACCGACCGCCAAACAAAAAAGCACCGCGGAGGTGCTTTTTCATGGTTCTTATAACTTTTTGATCAGGCGGAAGAGCCAGATGACGAGGCAGGCGCCGACCACGGAAAGGAGCAGGCTCATGACCCAGCCGCCGCCGATCCCGATCAGGGAACCGAGCCAGCCGCCGACCGCGCCGCCGATGATACCGAGGATGACGTTCATGATGAAGCCGTTCTTGCTTCCCATGATCTTTCCGGCAAGGAAACCGGCCAGAGCGCCGATAAGGATCGCTACGATGAGTTTGATAAGCATACGGAAAATCCTCCCTGAAAATGAAATTGACATTTTGTGTCCGTTCCCATTATAGCATTTCCGCCTGCAAAATGCAACTGCCGCGCGGGAAGATTTTGTCCGGCGGTATGCGGCAGACAATGCCTCTTGAAATCTGCCGGGCGTTCGTATATAATATGGGTAAGATACGTTGGAAAACCGAAACGGAACGGAGGCGCGGCATGAAGATCTACATTGACTTTGACGACGTGATCTGCGAAACGGCAAAACGGATCACGGAGATCGCAAAAGACCTGTTCGGCATCAGTCTTCCTTATCGGGAAATGCAGTTTTTCAATCTCCAGAAGGTGTTCGATCTGGACGACGCGCAGTACGGGCTGCTGATGAAGACGGCCCACACGCCGGAGAGCCTGCTCGCCTATGAAGAAACGCCGCACGCGTCCGAGGTGATTAACAAATGGGTCGACGCCGGGCACGAAGTCTCCGTTATCACGGGGCGGCCGTTCGATACGTACGAACCGTCACGGGCGTGGCTCGACGGTCACGGACTGGAGCGGGTGCCTCTCTTCACGGTCGATAAATACGGCCGCGAGATGAACGTGCAGCCCTGCTCGTACGGGATGACGCTCGAGCAGCTGTACGGCATGACGTTCGATTTTGCAGTCGAGGACTCGCCTCTCGCGTTCGAGCACGTCCTGCGTTTTGAGAATTGCCGGGTGGCGGTGTTCGACCGTCCGTGGAACCGGGAGGCCGAATTGCCGAACGAACGGTTCCGGCGCTGCGGCGGCTGGATCGAGATCGACGCGATGCTTGAGGCAGTACGGAAAGAGATCCAATAACGCCATGCTCGGCCAGTAAAGCACGCCCGGGACGGCGCCCGAATAATCAGCGGCATACAAAAAAGCCGGTCAGAAATGGCCGACTTTTATTGTTATCCGCGAATTTTTATTTTATCCGAGGCAGATCCGGCAGAACCGGTGCAGGATCGCCGCGACCTGTTCTCTCTTCGCCGATCCGAGCGGATCGAGCACGGTATCGCCGACGCCGTTCATAAGGCCGGCCGCGTTTGCCCATGCTACGCCGTCTTTCGCCCAGTCGTCCACCTTTCCGCAATCGGAGAATTTCGTGAGGTCGGCGCCGACACGCACGTCGCAGCCTTTCGCCGCCGCGTAACGGCAGAAGATCGCCGCCATCTGCTCACGGGTAACGGGATCGTTCACACCGAACTGCCCGGCGCTGTACCCGTTGACGGTCCCGGTCGCCTGCGCCCAGCGGATCGCTTCGGTGTACCACTGATCCTCCCCGACGTCCGCAAAGCTCATGGCGTAATTGACGTACGGCTCGCCTTCGAGACGCCACAGGATCGTTACGATCATGGCGCGGGAGGTAGTCAGGCCCGGCGCGAAGGTCGTGTCGGAGGTGCCTTTCATGAGTCCGTTTTCCCAGACGTAGAAAATATCGCCGTAACTCCACGAGGCGGGATCCACGTCCCTGAACGGGAATTCGGGCGTATCCGGAACGGCCGGAACCGCATCCTCTTCAGCCTCGATCAGCTTCGCGGGCACGATGATATCAGCCGGGACGATGATCGGCTTTACGGGCTTGGCGGGCGGCGTTTCACCCGTCAGATTGTAGGCAACGGCGAGATCGGCGGCCTGCTTCAGTGTGACCGTGATCGTTCCCGCCGCCGGATCGAACGTGTAGCCTTCTTCGCCGTCGGCGGGATCCCGGTTCAGTCTTTCCGCACGGTCACGGTACCGCAGAACGCGCACGCTGTCCGCGATCACGCCGTCGGAATCGAAGGGGATCGTGACGATGAACGGTGTGTCGCCGTCCAGGGGCTCGGGTTCCGCCGTGCCGACCTGCTTCGTCAGCGTCATACCGATATATTCCATCGTGCCGGGGCCGGTTTTTTCACAAATCGCGTCGGCGTGGCCGGTGGTTTCGTCCAGCTCTTCGAGCGTCAGGATCACGGCCACCGTCTGTCCTTCTTCGGCATACCGTTCCGCCAGCTCGTCCAGTCCTGCCGCGTCTGCGCCGGTGATATTCGCTCTCGCGTCTTCATTCTTCAGGATCGAAGGCACGGACAGAACCGCGGCGGCGCACGGATTGCCGGTCAGAAGCTGCGAGCTTCCCGCCGAACGGGGTTCCGCCGTCTGCGAAGCGGTCAGATAAACGAAGACCCGCGGCTCGCCGTCGTGGGAGGTATAGGGGAATCGCGTCGTGCGGTCGAGCAGGAGGAAGCCGTTTTCGGGAATGGTGTAACGGAACTGACAGACCCGTTCTCCGGCTTCGTTGACGGGATCAGTTCCCAGTGCGCCGCGAGGGCCGCTCGCTTTGACGGACGCCATCGGGCCGATGACCAGATTTTCCGTGTCGGCCAGACCGAACAGGTTGAAACCGTGGCCGATGCCGCAGGCTCTGCTGCCGCCGGTTGCCGAGATTTTGCCGCCGGTGGTGCGGATGTTTTCCGCCGAGAAGTTCTGGCCGGAGCCGATGCCCGCGCCGTACGTGCCGCCCTGCACGCTGATATTTCCGTTTTCAATGATAAGGTTGCGGAACCGATGTCCCTGGCCGGAGCCGATACCTGCCGCGCCGCTGCCGCCGACTGCCATCAGAGTACCGGTGCCGGTGACGGTCAGGGTGCCGCTGCCTCCGTTCTTCTGCAGACCGGCACAGCCGGAGTCGGAGAAGAGAAGGTTCGTCGATCCGTCCGCCAGCTCGATCCGAACGCTGCCGCTGCTGTTGTCCGCGAGGGAGACGGCCGCTCCGCCGGTGGAACGTGCGTCAATGTGTACGCCTGCCAGAATGATCCGTGCCTGCACGCCGTCCGCTGTGGCGATCCGTGCGGTGGTGGGTTCGTTCAATGTGATGTTCCGGATCATCAGCGTGCGGTTTTGCCGGATCGTCAGAATGCCGTCCGAGAAGGTGACGTCGTCGTCATTTTCGATGCCGGATACGATGAAATCGCCGATCCAGCGCTGAACGGCCTTGTAATTCACGCCGCAGACGGTGCAGTGCATCTGGACTTCGCCGGGCTTTGTGAGCGTGGCTTCCCGGGTGACGGTCATCGTGCAGTCGTGGCCGGGACAGGGGATGCTCTCGCCCGTTTCAATCAAAGAGCCGCAGCCGAGGCAGTACAGATCGCCGGTATAGCCGTCCTTCGTACAGGTGGCATTCCGGGCGCCGACGCGCTCTGCGGCCGGGATATGCACCGTGCCGAAAGTGAGCGTGTCCCGGTCAAAGGGAATGGTCTTCGTCTCGCTGCCGACGGTCACGCTGATATCCTGTCCGGGACGGAACGGGCACAGCGCCTTTTCGCCGACGTTGGTGATATAGGGGAAGGCTTCTCCGCCGACCCTGACGCTTTTTTCCAGAGGATTCTCGATAAGGAGCGGGTAAACCGGCTCGCCCGATTCGTTTACGGCCTGCGCGTGGATGGCGGCCGCTCTGACCGAGGCGTTCTTACCGATCACGAGGGACAGACTCCCGCCGTTCCGACAGCCGATTCCGCCGTCCGAGGTCACGAGGCAATCCTTGATGATAAGCTTGATGTTGTCCTTGTTATCGGAGCCGATGGCAAACCACTCTGTGGCGGGATCACCCCATCCGGAAGAGGAATTTTCAAGCGTTACGGTACCGCCGGTGATGGCGATCTCGCCGACATGACCGTCTTCACCGCTTCCGATCGCAACGCTGTTCCGGGTGTAATAGGCCTTTACCGTGCCGCCGCTGATGCGGATGGAATCCACGATCCCGCTCCAGCCGCTTCCGATTGCGGATGCTCCGGCGCCGCTGTCTGCGGTCACGGTACCGCCGGTGATCTCGATGAGCTCTACGTGGCCGTGGTCTCCGACGCCGATGCCCGATCCGCCGCCCGCGTAGGCCGTCACGGTTCCGCCGGAGATCGTGATCTTTTTGACGAAACCGTAGTGTCCGGTGCCGATGGGTGCGCCGGAGGAGTATTTGGCATGGGCGATCACGGTGCCGCCGGAGATGGTGATATTGCCGGCCGAAGCGCCATTACCGCTTCCGATGGCCGCACCGTCGCCGCCGGAATAGGCCTCCACGAAGCCGCCGGTGATGGTCAGATCGCCCGCATCGCCGCTCAAGCCGCCGCCGATACCCGCGCCGTACTGACTGCTGTATACGGTGACGGTGCCGTCCGCGATGGTGATATTCGCGGTTTCGCGGGAGTCGCTTTCATTATTGTAGGTGATGCCGCCGCCGATTCCGGCAGAATCCGCACCGCCGTAGACGTCCAGTTTTCCCTTGCCGGAGATGGTCAGGGATCCTTCCGTTCCGTTCTTCTGCAGTCCTGCGCCGCGGGATGCCCGGAGCGTATTCTCGGAGCCTTCCGCGAGGCGGATCTGCACGTTTCCGCGGCTGTCGTCCGCAATGCGGAGCGCGCCCACGTTGTCGATATTCACGCCGTTCAGGGTGATATCCGCGTCCACGTTTGCGGAAATGTAGATCATGTCCCCGGTGGGAGAGGCGGGATCCGTATTGGATACGGTCAACGGAACGGCGGTCAGAATGACGAGATCTTCGCCGATATAGACGTAATCCGTACCTTCCGTACCGCCCGTGACGGTCAGTCCGTAATGCCCGGCGACGGGAACGATCCGGCTGTCGCTGCCGACGGTTACCTGGTGTTCTCCCGCGGGGAGCCAGTGGGGGAGTTTGGTGTCGTCGGGATTGACCCGGTAAGGAAGGAGCGTGCCGTCCACGGTCACGTCCAATTCGCCCGGGTTGTCGAGAACGAGCTGCCCGATCCTTTTTCCGTCCGTGCCTACGGGGCGGGAGGAGAAATCGCCCTTTACGGCAGCGGTGGGCGCGATGCGGATCTCGGCCGGATTGTCTCCGGTCGTACCGATGTCTGCCGCTGCGCCGCTTCCGCGAACGGCGGTGACGCTGCCGCCTGCAAATTCAAGGGCGACGGCTTCGGAGAGGCAGCCGATGCCGGGCGCGTTGGTTCCGCCGTGTGCGTACAGACTGCCGTCGCCGGTGATCGTCAGTTTTCCGTCCGTGCCGCTTTTTTCGATCGCCGCGCGGCCGGAGCCGCCCGTCAGACGGTTTTCGCCTTTCAGGGTGATCGTCACGTTTCCGCTCGTTCCGGCGATCTGTACGGCAGGGCTGCCGCTGACTGCGCCGATATTCACGCCGTTCAGGGTCACGTTCGCGGAGACGTTCCGGCTGATCAGGATGGTCTTCGTCACGGTTTCCGCCATATAGAGATTGCGGACGGAAACGGGCGTATCCGTCAGAATGACCAGCTGACTGTCACGCCATTCGTAATCCGTACCTTCCGTGCCGCCCGTTACGACAAGGTCGCTGAGCGCCGGACTGTCCGCATGAGCGGGAAAGACAAGCAGACCGGCGGTGATGACCGCGCAGAGCCACACGAGCAAAAAACGTTTTTTCATGATTGGGTTCCTCCGTTGTTGAGTCGCTTATACGGAAAGCATTCGCTTATTATTTGCGGTGTTTCAGAGTCAAAAAAGCGGCCCGTACTGCGTCGATGACGTGGTACACGTCGTTATTTCACGATTCGTTCCGGGGCGCGGCGCAGGCTGAGATCGGCAGAAAAACGCCGGCGGTCCCGAAATGTCTCATTAATATATTATTATAGCACGTTTCCCCGTCAATTTCAAGCGGTGCGCGTGATTCCCGCCGTCCGTCGGCTAAATTCACCAATCCGGAGCGCGATCGTTCCCATGTTTTTGCCGTTTGTTGAAAATTTGTCGGAAAAAGAACTTGAAAAATCAGCGCGCGTATGGTAAAATAAAATAAATAACTGCGCTCACTTACCACGTATGTTGTTTACTATTATATAGTTATATAGTCGAAGGGAACGGCGATATGAAATTTTCCGAACTGCCCTACGCCCGCCCGGATACGGAGGCGGCCAAAACAGAATTTGCGGCGCTGACCGACGCGCTCAGAACGGCCGGCAGTTACGCCGAAGCGAAGGCGGTCTTTCTGAAGAAGGAAGCGCTGGAGCGGCATATCGACACACTCCGCAGCCTTGCGAGCATCCGTCATTCGATCGACACGCGCGACGAATTCTACGACGGGGAAAAACTGTTCTGGAATAAAGTGCTGCCCGAGCTCGCCGAATACGAGCAGGCGTGGTCTATGGCCATGCTGGAATCTCCGTTCCGTCCCGATTTTGAGCGGGAATACGGCAGCATCACGTTTCTGAACGCCGAAATCGAACTGAAAGCCTTCTCGCCCGCCATCATCGCGGAAATGCAGGAGGAAAACGATCTCACGCAGGCGTACGAAAAACTGCTCGCCTCGGCACAGATCCCGTTCGAGGGCGGTATCTACACGCTTTCGCAGCTCACGCCGTTCAAAAAGTGCGCGGACGACGCGCGGCGGCTCGCGGCATGGAAGGCCGAGGGACAATGGTACAAGGACAATCAGGCCGAGCTTGACGAGATCTACGACAGGCTCGTGCATCTGCGCGACGCGATGGGGAAAAAGCTCGGCTACCGGGATTACACGGAGCTCGGCTACTACCGGATGCAGCGCAACTGCTACACGAAGGAAGACGTTGCCCGTTTCCGCGACGCCGTCGTCAAATATCTCGTGCCCGTCGCCGACAGCATCTATCGCGAACAGGCGAAGCGGCTCGGCAAACAGTATCCGATGAGCTTTGCGGACAACGCGCTCTCGTTCCGTTCGGGCAATCCGAAGCCCTGCGGCACGGCGGACGATATCGTGGCCAACGCGAAAAAATTCTACGACGAACTCTCGCCCGAAACGAGCGAATTTTTCCGCGTCATGCTGGACGGCGAGCTGATGGATCTTCTGTCCACCGAAGGAAAGGAAGCCGGCGGCTACTGCACGACGCTCGGGGAATACGAAGTGCCGTTCATTTTCGCCAATTTCAACGGCACGCAGGGCGACGTGGAAGTGGTGACGCACGAGGCCGGTCACGCCTTCGCGGGCTGGATGAACCGGAAACGGATCCCGGTGAGCACCGCATGGCCGTCGCTTGAAGCGTGCGAAGTACACTCCATGTCGATGGAATTCTTCTCGTGGGGCTGGGCGGACGGTTTCTTCGGAGACGACGCCCGCAAATTCCGCTACGCGCATCTCGCTGACGCGCTCACGTTCATTCCCTACGGCACGATGGTCGACCATTTCCAGCATATCGTGTACGAAAAACCGGAGCTTACGCCGGCCGAACGTCACGCCGAATGGAAGCGCCTCACCGGCATCTATATGCCGTGGATGAAGCTGGACGGCGAGATCCCGTTCTACGAGGACGGCGAGTGCTGGCAGAGACAGCCTCATATTTATTCGAGTCCGTTCTACTATATCGACTACTGCCTCGCCCAGACGGTGTCGCTCGAATTCTGGGCGCGCATCCAGGACGATCCGGCCGACGCGTGGAAGCATTACATGGCGTACACCGAACAGGGCGGCAGCCGCGTCTTTACCGAGCTGCTTGAAAACGCGGGACTCGGCTGTCCGTTTGACGAAGCCTGCCTCCGCGGCGTATCGGCCAAAGCGAACGAATGGCTCGGCGCCTACGATCTTTCCGGCATCGAGTGATCGGTCATGAAAGAGAACAAAAGCGGCGGCAGACGGGCGTACCTTCAGGACTTTCACAAGGACGTGACCGGCGCGTACGTGTACACGGGAAAGCACACCGTCTATGCGGCCGACAATAAACTCCCGTTCGGGAAATGGTTCGCGCGTCTTGCGATCCCGGCTGCGGTTTCCGTGGCGGCTGCTGCTGCGAGCGGCTTTCTCCCCTTCGAGGGATTGAAAAACTGCTTTTACGTCATTCTTCCGCTCGTGCCGGAGCTCGGCTTTGCGGTGTGGGCGCTCTGGTGTGTCCTCTCCGTCGTCGGAAAGGAAAAACTCCGCGTCTACGAATACGAAAGATCCCTCGCGCATCTCCGGGCGAAGAACGTGACCGCCCTCGTCTGTGCCGTCATCGGCGCCGTCGGTGCGATCGTCTATACGCTGATCCGCCCGGACGACAAAGTTCTCCCGGCGCTCGCCTACGTGTTCATGAAGGCGGTCTCGGCGGGATGCCAGCTCCTTGCGGCGCGCACCGTGAAAAACGCCCGCTGGGACGAAGACTGACCCTATCTCTCAGGTAAATCCGGACAGGCGTCCGTATTTATAAATATTTTATAAGGAGACGAATCCAGTGAAAAACATCACCAAGTTTGTCGCTCTTATGCTCGCGATCGTGCTGTGCGTCAGCGCATTCGCCGCGTGCGAAAAGGGCAACGAAAACCCCGAAGAAACCAAAGCGATCACAGACGGATCCAACGAATCGGCCGAAACGCCGGCAGAATCCGTCGAAACGCCCGCAGGGGAAGACCCCTCTGCCGTCGTCACGCCTCTCGTAGTCGGCTATTCTCCCTTCTCGGAGAAGTTCAGCCCCTTCTACGCTGACACCGCGTACGACCAGGACGTTGTTGCCATGACCCAGGCCGCCCTGCTCATGACTGACCGTGTAGGCGAAGTCATCTACAAGGGCATCGAAGGCGAAACCAAGCCGTACAACGGAACCGATTACCTCTACAAGGGCATCTCCGATCTCGAAGTTACCCAGAACGAGGACGGCACCGTTGACTACGTCTTCACGATCAGAGACGACGTGAAGTTCAGCGACGGCGAACCGCTCACCATCGACGACGTTATCTTCTCGATGTACGTTCTCCTCGACCCGTCCTATGCCGGCTCCTCCACGCTTTACGCTGCTCCCATCAAGGGCGTTGAAGCATACAGAAGCGGTATGGAACAGAGAGGCGCCGTGATCTTTGCTGCCGGTGACGCCGGTTACGAAGCAACGGATCTCTACACCGAAGAACAGTACAACGCATTCTGGGAATACTACAACACGAACGCAGGCGCTGATTTCGCAAAGGAAATCTGCGATTACTGCATCGCCAACGGTTACAACGCAGCTGACGACTCCGTTGCCGTCTGCGCCGCTAACTGGGGCTTCGAACTTGCCGAAGACGCTGATTACAACGCATTCTGGGAAGCTATCGTTGCCGCTTACGAAACCGTTGAAGAAGCCGAAGCCGTTGAGACTGCCGGTTCCGACCGTGTCGGCCTGACGATCGCTGCTCTCGGCGACGCTTACGCTGCCGGCGTTACCACCGGTGAATCCGCCGATCACGTAGAAGGCATCGTGAAGGTCGACGATAAGACCATCAAGATCACGACCGACTCCTTCGACGCCACCGCTATTTATCAGCTCGGCGTTCAGATCGCTCCGCTTCACTACTACGGTGAACCCGACAAGTTCGATTACGACAACAACAAGTTCGGCTTCGACAAGGGTGACCTTTCCCACGTCAAGTCCGTATCCACCGTTCCGATGGGCGCAGGCCCGTACAAGTTCGTGAAGTACGACAACAAGGTCGTTTATTTCGAAGCGAACGAAAACTACTACCTCGGCGCACCGAAGACGAAGAACGTTCAGTTCAAGGAATCCACTGACGCCGATAAGGTCTCCGGCGTAGGCACCGGCACCATCGACATCACCGATCCTTCCTTCTCGAAGGACGCTGCCGCTGAAATCGCCAAGTACAACTCGAACGGCACCATCAACGGCGACAAGATCGACACCAACCTCGTTGCCAACCTCGGCTACGGCTACATCGGCATCAACGCGTCGAACGTGAACGTCGGCGGCGTATCCGACAGCGAAGAGTCGAAGAACCTCAGACGCGGTATTGCTACCGTTCTCGCCGTTTACCGTGACATGGCTGTTGACAGCTACTACGGCGACGCCGCAGAAGTAATCAACTACCCGATCTCCTCCACCTCCTGGGCTGCTCCGCAGAAGTCCGACGTGGACTACAAGGTTGCCTTCTCCACCGGCATCGACGGCGCTGACCTCTACACCGCTGATATGGACGCCGACGCGAAGTACGCAGCAGCTCTTGAAGCCGCTCTCAAGTACTTCGAAGCTGCAGGCTACACCGTAGAAGACGGCAAGCTCACCGCTGCTCCGGAAGGCGCGAAGCTCGCATACGAAGCGATCATCCCCGGCGACGGCAACGGTGACCACCCGTCCTTCTCCATCCTGACCGCTGCGAAGGAAGCATTCGCCAAGATCGGCTTCGAGCTCATCATCAACGACCCTGCCGACTCCAACGTCCTCTGGGATGCGCTTGACGCAAACACCAGCGAACTCTGGTGCGCTGCATGGGGCGCAACGATCGACCCCGATATGTATCAGGTTTACCACTCCTCGAACATCGTCGGTCTCGAAGGCTCTTCTGAATCCAACCACTACCACATCCAGGACGAAGAACTCGACGAGTACATCATGGTTGCCCGTACGAGCGCTGACCAGGCTTACAGAAAGACCGTTTACAAGGCCTGCCTCGACACCATCATCGACTGGGCTGTTGAAATCCCGGTTTACCAGCGTCAGAACTGCATCATCTTCTCCGCAGAACGTGTCAACCTTGATACCGTTACCAAGGACATCACCACCTTCTACGGCTGGATGAGCGAAATCGAAAAGCTTGAAATGAAATAATCCTCGGGGATCGTTTCATCTTTCGGGAATCAAAGGCTCCCCCCGCGGCTTCGGCTTCGGGGGGATGCCTCCATCTTATTAAGAATTAAGAATGCAGAATGATCCGTTTCTTCTTGATTCTTAATTCTTAATGACAAAACATGGGGACAGGGTAACATGGGCAAATATATCGTTAAAAGACTGATCCAGTGCGTATTCATACTGTTTTTTGTGGCGCTCATCATTTACGCCATCATGCGCTGCATTCCGACGTCGTACGTCGAATCCATCGCGCGGCAGAGAGCGTCTCTTCCGGGTTCGAAATCCTATACGGAATGGCTCGCGCAGCTCAACGCGATCTACGGCCTTGACGTCGGCATCTTCCGGGGCTTCCTCAAGTGGCTCTCCTCGGCGATCACGCTTGACTTCGGCGATTCGTGGTATTTCAATATTCCCGTCATGGATAAGTTCAGAAGCGTCATCTGGTACTCCTTCGTACTCGGACTGATCTCCTTCTTCTTTGAAATGATCATCGCCATTCCGCTCGGCGTCGTTTCGGCCGTCAAGCAGTACAGCAAGACGGACTACGCGGTCACGGTCATCGCCCTGATCGGTATTTCGCTGCCGACGTTCTTCTTTGCAACGCTCCTCAAACTCGTTTTCAGCATCAAGCTCGGCTGGTTCGACCTGTACGGCATCGTCGGCCGGTTCTACGAGCAGTTATCGTGGAGCGGCAAGCTGTGGGATATGGCGAAGCACCTTGTCCTGCCGACCGCGACGCTCGTCATCGTGAGTATCGGCTCGACCATGCGCTACACGAGAACCAATATGCTTGAAGTGCTCAATTCCGATTACATCCGCACGGCGAGAGCAAAGGGCGTGCCGGAAGGACGGGTCATCAGCCATCACGCCTTCCGCAATACGCTGATCCCGCTCGTTACGATCATCGGCGGCTCGCTGCCCGGACTTTTCTCGGGCGCCCTGATCACCGAAACGCTTTACCAGATCCCCGGCATCGGCTGGGTATCGTATCAGGCGATGGTGAGCGGCGATATCCCGTTCTCCATGTTCTATATGATCTTTATGGCTGTTCTCACCCTGCTCGGCACGCTCATCGCGGACCTTCTCTACGCGGTGGTCGACCCGAGAGTCAGAGTATCGTAAGAAGGAGGCGCAGACATCATGGCAAAAGACGAAAAGACCGGCGCTTCCGTCAGCGAAGAGACCGAAATCAAAATCGAAAACAAGACCGAAAATCTCGCGCTGGACGACGAACGCCGCGTGAAGGTGCTTTCTCCTTCCATGCTCGTGTTCAAGCGCTTTATCCGCAATAAGCTCGCCATCGTCGGCTCCATCTTCATCATCGGGATGTTCGTGTTTGCCTTTATCGGCGGTATTCTCTCGCCGTACGGGGAAAGCGAAGTATTCCGCGGCTACGAGGAGATCTCGAAGGACTACGCGAGCGTGACCGAAAATACCGAATTCCGCTACACGGACGCGCCCGGTGTGGATTTCCCGTCGATCGCCAAGGCGAACTTCTATCTGGCCACCCAAAAGGGCAGCGAGACGTTCGCCGGCAAGAAGGGCACGACCTATTCACTCGAAAAAATCGGCGAGGATGCCTACGCGATCTTTGACGACGGCGGCGAGCTCGTTTCCGTTGCGTCGAAGGCGATCTTTGACGCGGTATCGAGCGACGCGAAAATCGACGCCGCCTTCCGTTACGCCGCAGACAAGGCGATGACGCAGGGTGAAACGTCCTTTACCGTGGACGGCACGTCCTACACGATCAGCGACGACGTGATCAGCGACGCGGACGGCAACGCATTCGCGTACGTATCTTCCTATATCGTCAATCCGACGACGGCGGGCGTGTTCCTCTCCATTGAAGAAAAGGACGCCATCAAGGACGCGGTATTCTCCGGCGCGGAATCCTACGAATATAGCGGTAAGGAATACACCGTCAACCGCCAGAACCTCCAGTGGAACGTGAAGACGATGACGAAAACGCAGCTGATTCTGACGTATCAGTCGCCGTCGAGAGAGCACTGGCTCGGCACGGACGGCAACGGCATGGATATTTTCACGAGACTGATGTACGGCGGCCGCGTGTCGCTGCTCATCGGCTTCATCGTCGTGTTTATTGAAACGACCATCGGCGTGGCGCTCGGCGGCGTATCCGGCTACTTCGGCGGCTGGGTCGACAACCTCATCATGCGTATCGTCGATATCTTCAACTGCATCCCTTCGACGCCGCTCATTATTATCCTCGGCGCGATGATGGACGCGATGCAGGTGCCGCCGAAAGTGCGAATGCTCTACCTGATGCTGATCCTCGGCTTCCTCGGCTGGCCGGGTGTTGCGCGGCTCGTGAGAGGGCAGATCCTCTCTCTCCGCGAACAGGAATTCATGACCGCCACCGAGGCGACCGGTCTCTCCGTCTCGAGACGGATCTTCAAGCACCTCGTCCCGAACGTCATCCCGCAGCTCATCGTCATCTGCACGATGGGTCTCGGCTCGGTCATCCTCACGGAATCGACGCTTTCGTTCCTCGGCCTCGGCGTCAAATTCCCGTTTGCCTCCTGGGGCAATATCATCAACGCCGTATCGAACGTGTACGTCATGACCAACTACTGGTTCGTGTGGATCCCGGCAGGCTTCTGCATCCTGATCACCGTACTCGGGTTCAACTTTATCGGCGACGGTCTGCGCGATGCGTTTGATCCGAAAATGAAGAGATAAGGGGAGGACGACATGAGCAACGAAAAGAAAAGCAGCTACCTCTCCGCACGGGAATCGAGACGGATCACGCGGGAAAACCGCAAGATCACGGCCGTATACGAAAAGCAGCTGAACCGCAAAAACGTACCCGAATCGGAATACCTCACCACGATGCAGAATCCCGACAACATCGTGGAATTTGACGATCTGCATACCTATTTCTTCACGGACGCCGGTACGGTCAAGGCCGTGGACGGCGTAACGTTCGAGGTGCCGCGCGGCAAGACCGTCGGCGTCGTCGGCGAATCCGGCTGCGGCAAATCCGTCACGAGCCTGTCGCTCATGCGGCTGCTGCAGCGTCCCGTCGGTCAGATCGTCGGCGGTTCCATCCGGGTGAACCTCGGCGACAAGGCCGTCGATATTGCCAAAGTACCGATGAGCGTGATGGAGACCATCCGCGGCAAGGACATCTCGATGATCTTCCAGGAACCGATGACGACCCTGAACCCCGTCTTCCGCATCGGCGAACAGCTCAACGAGGTGCTGGAACTGCACAACGCGGAGATGAGCAAAGAGGACATCAGAAAACGCTCCATCGAAATGCTTGAGACGGTCGGCATTGCGAACAGCGAAGGCGTTTATCGGATGTATCCGCACGAATTGTCCGGCGGTATGCGGCAGCGCGTCGTGATCGCCATGGCGCTTGCGTGCGAGCCGAAGATGATCATCGCGGACGAACCGACGACGGCGCTTGACGTAACGATCCAGGCGCAGATCCTCGATCTGTTCCGCCAGCTCAAGGACCGGATCAACTCGAGCATCATGCTGATCACGCACGACCTCGGCGTTATTGCGGAAATGGCGGATTACGTCGTCGTCATGTACGCCGGACGCATTGTCGAAAAGGGAACGCTCGAGGATATTTTCCATCATCCGGCGCATCCCTACACGATCGGACTGATGAACTCGAAGCCCTCCATCACGAAGAAGGTGGAGCGGCTGTACAGCATCCCCGGCAAGGTGCCGAACCCGATCAATATGCCGGACTACTGCTACTTCAAGGATCGCTGCGAGATGTGCGTTGAAAAATGCTCGGGCGAATATCCGCATCTCCATAAGATCAGCGACACGCATTACGTATCCTGTTACAGATTTGACGAAAACGAAGGAGGAAACGAATAATGGCAGTCGAAAAAATCGACACGACGTTTACTCCGATTGAACATGATCCCGAAAACATTCTCGAAGTCAACGAGCTGAAGAAATATTTCCCGATCAAGGACGGTCTGCTGAAACGGACGGTCGGCTACGTCAAGGCCGTGGACGGTGTGACGTTCAACATCAAACGCGGCACGACGATGGGACTCGTCGGTGAATCCGGCTGCGGCAAGACCACGACCGGCCGCACGATCCTGCGTCTGAACGACAAGACGTCGGGGCAGGTGCTGTTCAACGGCGAGGAAGTCCACGATCTTGATAAAAAATCGCTCCGCGCGCTGCGGACGAAGATGCAGATCATCTTCCAGGATCCGTATTCGAGCCTTTCGCCGAGAATGCCGGTATCCGAGATCATCGGCGAGGCGGTTCGGGAGCACGGTATCGTACCGAAAGAGAAATTTGACGATTACATTGAAGAGATCATGATCGCCTGCGGTCTCATGCCGTATCATAAGGATCGCTATCCGCACGAGTTCTCCGGCGGTCAGCGGCAGCGTATCTGCATTGCGCGGGCGCTTGCGCTGAATCCCGAATTCGTGGTGTGCGACGAGCCGGTGTCGGCGCTTGACGTGTCGATCCAGGCGCAGATCATCAATCTTCTGCAGGATCTGCAGGAGAAGTACAAGCTGACGTATCTGTTCATTTCGCACGACTTGTCGGTTGTTGAGCATATTTCGGACACGATCGGCGTCATGTATCTCGGCAATCTGGTGGAATACGGCACGACGAAGGATATTTTCGGAAATCCGCTGCATCCGTACACGAAGGCGCTGTTCTCCGCGATCCCGGTGCCGGATCCCGACGTGAAGATGAACCGGATCGTGCTGGAAGGATCGATCCCGTCACCGGCAAATCCGCCGAAGGGGTGCAAATTCCACACGCGGTGCGCGAAGTGCATGGCGAAATGCAAGTGCGAAGCGCCGAAGCAGCGTGAGATCGAGCCGGGTCACTTTGTGGTCTGCCACCTGTACGACGAATGAGCGCGGACAGACGGCGGGACTATCCCGATGACGACGGCAGAACGATCGCCGATATGAGCGGGATCGGATCGCGGAAGCCGCTGTGGCCGAAGAAGCCGGAAACGGACGGCGCCGCGCCCGAAAAAAAGAACGATCTCTCCCTCACGAAAAAGGAAAAGGCCGCCTATATTTTCGGGACGCTGAAATCGGCGCTCCTGATCGGCGCGGTCTTTGCGGCTGCATTCGCCCTGCTGATCGTCCTCATGCTCGTAATCTGGGAACTGCATTAAAAGGGGAACGAGGGGGACGCGGCCTTTTGGAAAAGGCCTGGCGAAAACTTTTATGGATGGGTATGGGATGGAATATGTCCGACTCATGAAATAAAGGCGTTTCAGAGCCTCAGAAAATCGTTTCAGCGGTTTTCAGGGGCCGCCGAGACCCTGAAAACCCACGCCAGAGAGCGAAGCGTGGATATAGGTATAAAACCGTTACAATTCATCACCAATAAAGAACACTTACACGATGTAGGTGTTCTTTTGTTTTTCGCAAGTGTTCTTCACGGTCGTGGGATCGTTTGCGCTTCCAGCTGAAGTTAGCCGAGCGAGGCCTGCGGGGGCTCCCCGCCGCTCTCGCCCGCGGCAGCATAATGAAAAACTTCGCTCTGCACTTGCTTCATGAGCGAACGCTCTTTGCTTGCTCCCGACCTATCCCTAATACCTCATTTCCGCCGGCAGGCGGCAGGAAGGGGGATTTTCAAGGGGGGAACCATGTCGGCCACGACGGTTTCCCCCAAAACGAGCACCCCCATTTTCCCGACTTTCGGCGAATTTACCTTGACAAAGGGCGGCGGTGGTGATACTATGGACATACGGACAATCATCCATCCTACTTGATAAAATCTGCCGGGAGGACAACCTTATGGCTGACTATTACGATCACGAAGCCGTTCTCGCACACGCCACGTTTGAGCCGATGGAGGCGGAAGATCTGCGCCTGATCCCCCAAAGCGGCGTACAGCAGTATATTTTCCCGGACGGCGACCAGCATAACGCCATCTGGGACTACTACGTTACGCCGGATCACCGTCATCTCTTCAGCCTCTGCGC
>JAZUKT010000033.1:0-4216 GCA_045643445.1 Eubacteriales bacterium | reverse complement strand
GGCCAAAGAGCATAGTTCTGGAATAAGAATCCGACGTGACGTTTATTCGGCGGCACGTTGATTCCCTTTTCGCTGTCATAGACCACTTCGTCGCCGATCTCAATGCGGCCGGAAGTGGGTGTTTCCAGACCCGCGATCATGCGGAGCGTCGTGGTCTTACCGCATCCGGAAGGCCCGAGCAACGTCACGAACGAGCAGTCATCGATCGTCAGATCCAAATGATCGACGGCATAGAAGCTTCCCCAACGTTTGGTTACGTCAGTCAATACAATTTTAGGCATAAATTAACCTCCAATTCCCTTGTCCAGACTGGCACCGGTGATCTTGTTGACCAACCAGTTGCAGACCAGAATCGTCACGATCAGAATCAAGTTGATACCGCTGGAAAACGCGTAAAGTCCCATTTCGTCGAAATAGTCGAGCGTCGTCGAAAGGATATAGCCCTGCACGCACAGGAGCATGAATAGAGACAGTTCACGCAGACAGGTCATGAACGGGAGCAGATAGCCGCTGACGATCGAGGATTTCTGAATCGGAATCACGATTTTCAGCATCCGTTTGTACCACGGAATATCCTGAATGATGGCCGCCTCTTCGATCTCCCCGCTGAGTTGGAGCATGGAGTTCAGCGAACTGCGGCTGGCAAACGGGATATATTTGACTGTGCCGACGAGAATTAAGAGCCAATACGTATTATACAGGTTGAAATATTTGTTGGAGAACAGGACGAAGAACGCGATACCGACAGCCACCGACGGCATCAGATACGGTAAGAATGCCACAGAATTGACATACCCCGCCAGTTTACTGCGACGGTTCTTGGAGACCGCGTAGCCGATGAGCGTGCCGAGCGTGCCTGCTGTGAGGGCGCAAGCGACCGAGACGAGCATCGTGCCGGCAAAGCCGCGCCAGATAGTCGGGTTAAAGAGCATACCTTTCTGGCCATACATACCGTTTTCAGTGATGTTCTCACTGGTAAGCCACCATTTTCCGGTCAGGTTCTTGGTGTCCCACGTGTATAAGAAACTGTAATCGCCGGGGTTCGGTAAAATTGTTTCAAACGCGAACGAGATGATCGGGAAAATGCTGGTAAAGAACGTCAGCACGATGAAGATGACCGCAATGACGATCTTTCCCACTTTTCCGAGGTTGATTTTGGAAATCTGTCCCGATTTGCCGGTCACCGTCGTGTAATTCTTCCGGCTCTTCAAACTCCGCTGGTTGAAGTACATGATGGCGAAACCGAGAAGCATCATGATCACCGCGAGGATACTCGCTTCCCCGGCACGGCTGGCGTTCATTTCCAGATACTTTGTGGAAAGCGTCGTCAGTTTCAGATAGTGCGGGACAGGATAACTGCCCATGGAACTGCCGAATACGAGCAGGATCGTGGAAAGAATCGCCGGACGGACGAGCGGCAGGGTGATCTTGAACATGATCTTGGTTTTCGGCGTGTCCAAAATCGTCGCCGCTTCTTCCAGATTGGCGTCCATATTCCGGAAAATGCCGCCGATCAATATGTACGCAAACGGCGCGTAGTGAAGTCCCAGCACGATGATGCTCGGGAACAGCCCCTGACACCACCAAAGCGGCATATGAACGCCGAGAAGACCGGCAAACAAGCCGTCCTTTGTTCCGGTGATGAGGTTACTGTCAAAGAGGTTCTTCCACACCATGGCAAGCGTCCACTGCGGCATGATGTACGGAAAGATGAAGATGGAACTGAGATACTTTTTGCAGGCGAGATTCGTTCTGGTCACCAAGAACGCGAAAGTCCCGCCGTACAGAATGGCGACCACACAGGAAAAGACCGCGAGCAACACCGTGTTCCACAGAGGAGTCCACAGATTCGTTTTGGAGACGTTTCCCGTAAAAAGGTCGATATAGTTTACGAGTGTAAAGCCGGCACTCTTCCCCGACAGATGCTGATCGATCGTCCCGATATGGACTTTCAGCGTATCCTCCACGATGGCGATGATCGGCGCAAACGTGGTAAACGTGCAGAGGATCCCCATGATCACGAGGATCGTGTTCTGCGGTTTGGAGAAGAACGTGCGGATCTTGTTTTTTCTGACCGCTCGTCTGTCTTCTTTACTAATCATAGTCATTGACATCAATTATCCTCTAAAAAGCCAAAGGCGTCACAGGGACGCCTTTGGAAAATGTGTTCGAATGGTTTGGCTTATTTGTCGTACTTGGTGAGCATTTCGATCCAGCTGCCTACGGTGAAAGCTACGCTTGCGCAGTACTTCGGATCTTCAACAACGAGCTTACCGTCATTGATCCACCAATCATAACCGAGGTCGCCGTCAGCCTTGTGGTTGAACTTCTCTTCGGTGCCGGCCGCAACGGTCGGGTTGGAGGAGTAACCGCCGATATCCTTGCCCCATGCGGAGAAACCGTCAACGGTGCAGGTCATGTAGGCGATGAACGCGCAGGCAGTCCACGGCAACGGGCTGTTATCGGTAACGAACAGATAGTGGCAGTATGCGTAACCACCGAAGCCTTCGTAACCGGGCTGGTAAGCAGCAACGGTCACATTGGACTTGGAAACGGTTTCGGATTCGGTAACGGAGCGCAATTTGGAGTAAACAAGCAGACCGAACTTATCGACGGCAGACTTGTCAACCAGCGTGTTGCAGATCGGGCCGTCATCCGTCTGAGCGGAATAACTGCCTACCCACAGTTTGATATAAGCAAGAGCGTATTTGCCGTTCTCGCCGAGGCCGAGTTCAGCGGCATCCTTCGCCATCTCATCAATGGTGGGTTGGAAGTAAGCCTTCTTGGAAGCGTCCAGTTTATCCAAAGCGGATTTCAGATCAGCGGCATATTCGTCCTTGGTCAGCATATACAGGAAGTTCTTGCCGACGATTTCGGAGTCGATGTCCATGAACAGACCGTGCTCACCGTCTGCGATGAAGTCCCAGCAGTTCGAGTAGGTCTTGCCGTTTACGTTATTGAACATGAAGATTTTGTTCAGCGTTTGAAGAGCCAGATAGCCTTTGTAATCTTCGGCTTTCACGCCGTTGGCGTCTGCCCAATCCTTCGGGATGAAAGTATCCAGAATACCGGTCTGAACCATCTTGCTTTCAATCTGGTTGCCGTCCTGAATCAGGGTCATAGCGAACGTGCCGGTCTCTTTCAGAGAGTCAGCGGTCAACTGATCGAAGATCTTGTTGTTCTTCGGTTGCTGCCATTCGAAGTTCAACGTATAGTTGGGATCGATGGTTTGCAGATACGAAATGAACAGCGGCAGAGCGGTCTTGCCGCGGCTGGAGTTGCCCACGCCGTAGAAAGTCTTGCCGTTGGATTCTTCGATTGCTTTTTTAGCGAGTTCTTCCAGAGTCATGTTCTGAGCCTGTTCAATGATCTTCTGGGTTTCGCTGGTAGCCTTCTGCTCACTACAGCCGGTCAGAGCGAACGGAACGATCATGAGAAGAGCCAGAGCCAAAGCCAAAAACTTTTTCATAATGCATCCTCACTTATTCGTTTTAATTTATATCAACGCCTTTCGGCATCAATACCGTATTACAAATTCAAAAAGAAAAACGGAAATCATTTCTTTTTGAGTATATTATATTGTATCATTTCAAAGTTATGTTGTCAACATAATATTGACAATTTTGTTAATAATACCATTTTTTTACGCCATAATTTGGATACTATAAACAGAAATATCACACAATTCGCGTTTTTGCCTTTTGTTTCACCATGTTTTGCACCGTCGTGCTTTTCTCCGATTACCGCTTTTTGATTCGGGCTGTCATAGCCAAAAATACCCGAAGCAAAAAGGAGACTGTTCCGAAAGAAACAGCCTCCTACGATTCCAATTGCCCAATGGATCAATTTTACCAAATCACAACGCGCTTCGACGGTGCGATATACATTTTATCCGACTTTTTAACACCGAAAGTCGTGTACCACTCCTCAAAATTCCGAGGTTGCATATTGGCGCGGAGCACGGCGGGCGCGTGAACGTCAACCGAGAGCTGAAGTGCGAGGTATTCCGGACGTGCTTTCATGCACCAGACTTTTACCACGGCGATGATAATCATAATCGCGTTATCCACGTAAAGCTCGCCGACCTTACCCGAAAGGACTTTTCTTGCTTTTGCGAAAAACTGTCTCATCTTGACCTCCAAGCTAACACGACTGAGTAGCTGCGCGTCAATGAGCACCTGACTGTTAATCAGGGGGGATAAGCACACATTGAAAT
>JAZUKT010000032.1:0-12474 GCA_045643445.1 Eubacteriales bacterium | reverse complement strand
ACACCGTGGAGGCGTTCTCCGATAAATGGTGGGACGCGATCCTGAAGGTCGATCTGGACGGTACCTATAACTGCACGAAACTGGCCGTTCCGCATATGGCGGATGAAGCGGCCGTCATCAATATCAGCTCCATCGTCGGCATGGTGCCGCTGCGGAATCAGTGCGCCTTTGCCGCCGCGAAAGCAGGGGTTATCAACTTCACGAAGGCGATCGCCATGGAGCTTGCTCCGCGTCACATCCGCGCGAACGCCATCTGCCCCGGCAGCGTCGGCATTGCCGTGACGAACGAACTCTGGAAAGAAAACAGCGCGATGCAGGGACTGCTCTCCCACATTCCGATGGGCAGACAGGGCACGCCGGACGAGATCGCCGCGGCCGCCGAATTCCTCGCATCCGATTACGCCTCGTACATCACCGGCGCGGTGCTGCCCGTGGACGGCGGCTGGACGTGCGGCGGTTACGCTCGAAATTTCTGATCACGGAGGCTGCGAAAATGAAAGATCTGGCTGTCAATGTTCTCGGTATGCACGTACCGGCAGGTCGGCTCGGCGTTTTTGCACTCGGGCAGGCCGGTTTTATCCTGAAAACCCCGGAAAGCCGCCTCATCATGATCGACCCGTATCTCTCCGATTGCTGCAACCGTTATCACGGCTTCAAGCGGCTCATGCCGTTCGTGCTCGACGCGGGAGATCTGGCGGCGGATTATCTGATCGCCTCGCACGCGCATTACGATCACTTTGATGTGGACAGCGTTCCGACGCTGCTTGCAAACGGCAAGACGGAATTCTTCGGCGCGCTTGACACGAAGCCGGAATGCGAACGGCTGAATCTGCACGACCGGGTGAATTTCCTCGCCCTCGGTGATACCGTAAAGCGCCCCGAAATGAAGCTGACCGCCGTCAACTGCGACCACGGCAAGGGTACGCCCTACGCCATCGGTCTTTTGATGGAAGCGGCGGGCAAGCGCATCTACTTCATGGGCGATACCTGCTACCGCGGCGACTGGTACGACGATCCGGCGCTGCAGGGCGTGGATCTTCTGATCTTCCCGATCAACGGCGCTTACGGCAACCTCAACGAAGAAGAGGGCGCGCGGGTCGTATCGGTACTCAAGCCGAAGACGGCCGTTCCGTGCCATTACTGGAACTTCGCCATCCACGGCGGAAATCCGATCCTCTTCATGAATGCCGTCGAAGAGATCGCGCCCGACGCGAATGTCTGCCTGATGCGGCAGGGCGAGGGTATGCTGATTTGATTACGAAAACGACCTACAAAGACCGCCCGGCGTATCGTGTGACGGCCGGATCGCTGTCCGTGACCGTTCTGCCGGAAGACGGCGGCAAACTCGCCTCGATCCGCACGGCAGGCGGACGCGAACTGCTCGCCGAACGCAGACCGGGCGAACCGTACAGGAGACTGACGCCGGACGGCAGATATATTGAAGCGGAGTGCGGCGGATTCGACGATATGTTCCCGACGTGCGATCCGTGGACGCCGACGGACGGTCCGTTCTGCGGCATCACGTACCCGGATCACGGCGAGACCTGCCGGATCCCGTATGAGGCTTCCGTTGACGGCGGTACGCTGACGCTCTCTGCGCATTCGTCGCTGTTCCCGATCGCGTATCGGAAGACGCTTTCGTCTGTCGGATCGGCGGTCGGCGTTACCTACACCTTCGAGAATGAAGGTGAGCATCCGTTCCCGTTCCTCTGGGCAGGGCATTGTATGCTCGCGGGCGACGACGACATGCGGCTCGTGACCTCCTATCCGGCCGATGCGGAGACGGCGGTAATGTTCTGTACACCGGGCTATGACGCTGCCTCGCTGCCGAAGGATCGCATGAGCGGTTTTCAGCCGGAGACGGGCGCCGCGTACAAGTATTATTATCTGACGCCCTCGCTGGACGGCTGTTTCGGGGTCCGCTATGCCGACGGAATGCTGTCGTTCCGCGTGCCGAGATGGAAAGTCCCGTATCTCGGTGTCTGGATCAACAACGGCAAATTCCAGTCCATTTATAATATGGCGCTTGAGGCGGCGACCGTGCCGTTTGACGCGCCGGATCGTGCGGCCAAAGCCGGATACGACGTACCTGTGATCCCGCCGAAGGGGACATTTACATTCACGCTGATCCTCGACTGGTCAGCAAGAGAGCGTGAAACATTCAGGTAACCTATATCTGAAAAATCACTTGTTTCACGCGCACTTTGTGCCGATGGCGCGAAGTGCCGAAAGGGATGGTGGATAGTCATGAGTATTGAAACCATGCGTGCCGTGACCGTGTACGGTCCTTACGACGCAAGAATGGAAAACGTACCGAAGCCGGAAGCGACTGACGATATGCTCGTCATAAAAGTCTGCCGGACGGGCGTCTGCGCCACGGACTTTTCGATCTACACGGGCGAGAGCAGCTTCATCAAGAGCGGCGAGATCGTCTTCCCGTGCCGTTTCGGGCATGAATGGGCGGGCATCGTCGAATCCGTCGGCGAAAACGTCAAAAATTTCAAGCCGGGCGACCGCGTGTACTGCGATAACTTCGTTTCCTGCGGCAAGTGCGAGATCTGCCGGAGCGGCAAGGACTATTCCGCCTGCAAATCGACGCATTCCGTCGGTACGGTCAAGTGCTGGCCGGGCTGCTTCGCCGAATATATGCAGATGCCGGAACGCCACGTCTTCCACCTGCCGGACGAACTGTCCATGGAAGAAGGCGCGCTGATCGAACCTGGCTCCATCGCCTATGACGCGTTCCGCGGCGTGACGCTTACCGAAAAGGATACGGCTGTCGTCTTCGGCACGGGCGCGATCGGCATGATCTCCGCCTGGTTGGCGAAGTACTACGGTGCCGGTCAGGTTATCCTGGTCGGTCGGACAACGTCGAAACTGGAAGTCGGCCTCAAGGTCGGCGCGGACGTCGTGATCAACACGAGAAACGAAGATCCTGTCGAAGCGATCAAGAAGCTGACCAGGGGAGAAGGCGCGTCCTTCTTCGTCGAAACGTCGGGTGCCGAGGAAGCGCTGATCCAGTGCATCCAGGCGGCGAAGCGTTACGCCCGCATCTCGATCATCAGTTTCTACGAGCGGCTGCTCAACAATATCCCGATGGATAAACTGGTGCTCGGCTGCTATTCTCTCGTCGGTGCGGCCGGCCGATACGGCAATGCGCCCGCGTTCTGCGAGATCATGCGGAAGAATCCGATGAAGCTGACGCCGGTCGTGACGCATCACGTGCCGTTTGATAACTGCCTTGACGTGTTCGAGCACGAGGACAAATACCACGCCTCGAAGATCAAGGTCATGATCGACTTCGAGTAAGAAGCGCCTGACGAAAATTCTCCAACATAACAAAAAACTGAGGTTGTTGAGCCTCAGTTTTTTTGTCGGATGTATGATTCAGTCCGCTTTTTTTCCTCCGCCTGATTGTACGCGCAGGGCGAGCGGAAGAAACGGTCGAGATCAATCGTCGGCAGACCGTCCGTCGGGCGGAAGCCGAGTTTTTTCACAAATTCTGCCGGAACGGTCGTATCCGCAAATTCGACGGCGGGAATATCGGCGCGCCAGAGCCAGCTCATGACGGCGCGTACGAGAATGATGAGCGCTTCGTCGTCGTCCGAGCCGGGTGCCCACGCGAGTGAACGGATCACGGCTTTCTCCGGCGTAAAGGAAAACTGACAGAGTGCGATCAGCGCGGTGATCTCGCGGGCGTCGTCCGAGAGTTCACCGGCGAAAAAAGCGTAGGAGCCTTCGTGGCAGGGACAATGCAGAAGTCCTGCAAGCTGTGCCTGCAAATCCGGCGAGCGAACGGGTTGAACCTGAAACATGGATGCCTCCGTCAGAGTGATTTCAGATATGCGATCTCCTCGTCCGTGAGCAGCCGCCATTTGCCGGGCGCGATGCCGTGAATGGTCAGCTCCCCGATGGCGATGCGCGTGAGGCGGGAGATCTTGCAGCCGTAGTGCGAGCAGATCTTGCGGATCTCGCGGTTGCGGCCTTCATAAAGCGTAAACTGTACGAGCGTTTTCGGGATGCCGCCGTCCTTGACGTAGCGGACGAGCGCGACTTCGTACGGCTGAAGCATATAGCCGTCAAGCTCGAACGGAACGCCGAGCACGGCAATGTCCTCGTCGGTCAGAAGCCCGTTGATGGCGGCGATGTAGCGCTTCGGCACATGATGCGACGGGTGCATGATGCGATTGGTCAAGTCGCCGTCATCAGTGCAGAGCAGGAGACCGTCCGAATATAAATCGAGCCGCCCGACCGGGTAGACGCGACGGCCGACGTTTTTGAGCAGATCCGCGACCGTTTTTCGTCCGGCCTGATCGGACATGGTCGTGACGAATCCGGCGGGTTTGTTCAGCAGAAGATACGTATAGCCCGGCGACGCGGAATTGGCCCGCGGACGAACCGGGACGCCGTTCAGCGCGACCTCGTCCGTGTCGGGATCAATTTTGTCGCCGAGCGTGGCGGGAATACCGTTGACTGTCACGTGTCCGGCGCTGATCTCCGCTTCCGCGGCGCGTCGGGACATCAGTCCGCAGTCCCCGATAAACTTTTGAAGTCTGATAGGTTCCATCATGCTCCACTAAAAAAGCTTCGTATTTTTTGTCCGAGTGAGGGGCGCCCGTCGCGTACTGGCACCGATTCGTCGGCATACAGCGGCAGGGAGGCGACGGTTTCCCCGTCAGCGGAGAAGAGTACCCGTCCGACGAGATCCCCTTCCGAGATCGGTGCGGCGAGCCAGTGCGGCGCTTCGATTACGTGTGTGAAAACGACGCCCTGCTTGCGGCATAGCGTGAGCGCTTCGTGATTCGAGGCGGTGAGAAAACCGTCTTCCGCGCCCGCGCACGGGATCACGATCGAAAACTCGCCTGCGTCCGCGAGCGAATAAGAACGGTAGGACGAGAAGCCGAGTTCGTGCAGGGCGAGATGATCGTCCCAGTCGTCCGGGGCGTTCAGCGTGACCGCGATCAGCGAGACACCGTCGCGTTCCGCAGCCGAGACGAGACAGCGGCCGCTCCGTTTGGTGAAGCCGGTTTTGACGCCGGTCACGTCGGACGAGAGCCGCAGCAGCCGGTTGTGATTGAGCAGCATCCGCACGCCGCCGTCCGAGCCGGGGATCCGGTGCTTCACCGTTCCGACGATGCGGGCGAAAACGGGATTCTGCATGGCGTAGGACGAAAGTCGCGCGAGATCGGCGGCGGTCGTGTAGTGCGCCTCGTTATCGAGCCCGTGCGGATTCGTGAAATGCGTGTTCGTCAGCCGGAGCCGCGCGGCCATGTCGTTCATCAGCCCGGCAAAATTCTCGATACTGCCGGATACGGCGTAGGCAAGCGCGGCGGCCGCGTCGTTGGCGCTTTCAAGCAGCAGGGCGTAGAGAAGCTCTTCCGCCGTCAGCACCTCGCCGGGTTTCAGATAGACGCTCGAGCCCTCGACGCCGCACGCCCGTTCATCCACCGTAACGGGATCAGCGGGATCCAGCTGTTCCAGCACCACGAGTGCGGTCATGATCTTGGTCGTGCTGGCCATCGGAAGCCGGCGGTCTGCATTTTTTGCGTAAAGTACGTCGCCGGTGGACGGCTCGATCAGTACGGCTGCCTCGGCCGAAACTTCCACGGCGGAAACGGCGGCCGACAGCATCAATAAGAGCGCGAGCAGCGCGGCGAACATACGGTTTATCGTTTTCATTGAATTCTCTCCCGATCCGATTTTCAACGGTAGTATCGGCGGGAGACGGCAGATTTATGGCCGGAAATGACCGGAAAGCGAGAGAAAACCTGCCTTATTCGCTTTTTTTCGAGAAAACGCCTTTGAGCCGTTCGATCAGATCGGGCGAGCGTTCCAGGAAGCCGACGACCTGCGAAACGGAATCGGTCGGCGTGGCCGTGGCGGGCGAATTGACGTTCAGAACGCTGACACCGCCGTCCGGAGCGATCACGAGGAACGCGACCGGGGTCACGGTCAGGCCTGTTCCGCCGCCGCCGCCGAAATTGTTCGGTTTGCCGGCAGCCGCATCTTTCTTGGCGTAATCGACGCCGCCGGATGCGTAACCGACGGAAATTTTGGAAATCGGGATGATGCAGGTGCCGCCGGGCGTGTTGATGGGATCGCCGACGATGGTGTTGGCGTCGAGCATCGAGCGGATCGAGTCGAGGGAGATCCGGTTCATGTCGCCGAGTTTGTTCGTGTTGGAGTCAGCCATAAGTACCTCCGTATAGTTTCATTCGTGTGAGATCAGGTTGAGGTGACAGCCGCGGACGCTGCCTTTTTTGCTTCCGCTGCGGCCTTTGCGACAAAGAAGCGGATGAGCAGGGAGAGCACCGAGCCGATCCGCAGCTTCAGCTTGAGGCAGAGCGAAACGGTCGTCTTTTCCGCGCAGAAATCAGGGATCACGAGCGCGTCGCCGGGGGAGAGCGGCTTCAGGTCGGTGTGATTTTCGAGGATTTCGAGCAGGATGCCGACGGCGGCCGAGATCACGCCGAACAGCCTGGCGACGGCAGCCGCGTCCGATCCGCCGACTGTGATATGCAGACGGCAGACTTCGGTGCGGAGTTTTCGTCCCGCGTCCGGGAGAAGATCGAGAATCAGCCGGACAGTATCGAGCGTCGAGAGCGCATTTTCGGCAGATTTCTCGCCTTTTTCAGCCGACGCGGCCGATTTTTTCTTCGGCTTTTCCGTTTTCTTTTCTTTTTTGTGGGTGAATCGGCTGAGCAGACCGCTTTTTTTGCCGTTATCCGTCAGCGGGATGCGGAACGGGCCGATTTTGAGGGAAACGACGGAGTCTCCGTCCGTTTGCAGGGTGACCTGAATACGGAGGGAGAGACAGAGCGCGATCAGGGCGAGAATGCCGAGAATGATACAAAGCGCCGGTATCATCATTGCCTCCGTTTCATGGATTTTATGCGGGATCGGATCCGCTTTCTTCGGTGGATTCGGAAAAATCGGCGGAATCAGCGGGAGCATCCGGCTGATCGGGTGCCTCGTCCGTCATGCTGATCTGTTCGATGGCGTCGGGATCGCTCGGTTCGATCTGCAGCTGCTCGCCGGAGGTGCCGCGTACCGAGACGATCGGCAGCTCGTCGAGATCGGTCAGACCGAAGATCCGCAAAAAGTCCGTTGTCGTCCGATAAAGCGAAGGACGACCGGGCGCATCCAACCGACCGCACGGTTCGAGCAGGTTTTTTTCGAGCAGAGCGCCGACCGCGTAGCTCGAATCCACGCCGCGCACGGTGTCGATAAAAGCGCGCGTGACGGGCTGATTGTAGGCGGCGATGGCCAGAACCTCAAGCAGGGACTGGGAGAGCTTGCCGCCGCGCCGGATACCGAGGGCGTTCTTGATCTCGGCGGCGTAGGATTCGCGCGTGCAGAGCTGACAGGAATCCGGGAAGCGCACGAGAAGAATGCCGCGCGGGAACGGCGAATCGTTGTTGTATAGGACGCTGAGCTTTTCGACGGTATCCTCGCAGGCGGCAGGCGTGATATGCAGTACGTCTGCGAGCCGTTCGTAGGTCAGCGGATGCCCGGCCGCGAACAGACAGGCTTCGATAATGGCGAACTGCTCTTCAAGCGAATAGGAGAGTTCGCCTTCTTCTTCGGGAATGGTGTGATCCATAGAGAAGATCCTTTTCTGTATGTGATAGGGAGTCAGGCGTAGGTGTCGAGGGCTGCGGCGCGGATGTCCTCGTCCGAGGCGGAAAGCGTCAGTTTCGCGTGGATCCGCATATCGGTCACGCCGCTGTCGTCAGCCGGAACGTCGTCGTCCTCTTCGAGCGCAACGATGTGTGATTTCAGCAGTTCGAGAATGCTCAGGAATTTGGCGATCATCTCGCTGCGGGCGGCGGAATCGCGGAAGTAGTCGTCGAGGTACAGCGGTTTCTGCCGGAGCCGGTCGATCAGCGAGGAGATGATCTCCTCCACGGGGATGCGCGGCGCGTGTACGATGTGTTCGAGCGTTTCCGATGCCGCTTTTTCCTGGAAGCCTGCCGTTTCCGTGTAGACGTGGACGAGCGCGGCGGTCAACAGGTCGATCGAGTGTTCCGAGACGAACGTGCGGTCGGGCGAAATATCGTCCTGCTCCTTGATGAGCCGTCCGCTGAACACGCCGTACAGATCGGAGAGCTCGTTCGCGGCCATCTTCGCGCGCTGATATTCGAGCATCGCGTCAATGAGCGGTTTGCGCGGGTCTTCGTCGTGTACGGGATCGCGCGGCAGGAGCATCCGGCTTTTGATCAGCATCAGTTCGCTCGCCATGAGCAGAAATTCGCACGCGAGATCGACGTTGTGCTCGGTCATGTCGCGGATCGTCTCCATGTACTGCTCGCACAGAAGGTCGATCGGCACGTCCTCGATATTCATTTTATTCTTCTCGACCAGCGTCAGGAGCAGATCGAGCGGACCTTCGAAGGTCTCAAGTTTATACTGTATCGCTTCCATAACTGCCTCACAGGAAGGGGATCAGGCCGATCACCCACGACATACCGCGGGAGATTCCGTTGACGGCTGTCGAGAGAACGCCGTCGAGGAGACCGAGCCAGAGCAGCACGAGCAGACCGAACTGGATATAGCGCTCGTACTTCATGATGCCGAAATAATACTTCGCGGGGAGCCAGACGAGGAAAATCCGGGAACCGTCGAGCGGCGGAACGGGGATCAGGTTGAAAACGCCGAGCGAAAGATTGATGACATGGAAATAATAGAACAGCGTGTACGCCGCTATCTCGATGTTCATGAGAAAACTCGAGGACGGAACCGGGAGCGCGCTGAAAACGACGAGAAGGATCCGCATAACGAGCAGACCGCCGAACGCGAGAATAAAGTTCATGACGGGGCCTGCCGCTGCGGTCAGTGCCATATCGCGGCGCGGTTTTTTAAAGTAGCGGCTGTTGACCGGCACCGGGCGCGCCCATCCGAAGTGGAAGAGGATCATGCAGAGCGTGCCGATCGGATCGAGATGCTTGAGCGGATTGAGCGAAAGTCTGCCGAGTGAGCGTGCCGTCGGGTCGCCGAGACGATAGGCCATCCAGCCGTGCGCCACCTCATGAAAGGTCAGCGCGACGAGGATGCACGGCAGCGTGAAGAGCAGATTTGACAGTCGTGAAAGAAGGGAAGAAAGCAAGTGAAACCTCCCGATATGTGTGAGATCAGTTGTCGCGGACGAGCAGATCTTCGTAGGTCTCGCGGCGTACCGCAACGGTTGCCTTGCCGCCCGATACTTCGATGATCGGCGGACGCGGAATGCGGTTGTAGTTTGACGCCATGGAGTAGTTGTATGCGCCGGTCACGAGGACAGCGAGAATGTCGCCGCGCTTCGGCTTTTGCAGGCGGATGCCTTCCGCGAGCAGGTCGCCGCTTTCACAGCAGCGTCCGGCCACGGTGCATTCGAAATCCGGCTCCTCGGCGGCGCGTGCGGCGTTCAGGATCGTGTAGCGTGCCTGATACAGCGCATACCGCGGGTTGTCGGGCATACCGCCGTCCACGGAAACGTAACTGCGGAAGCCGTTGACCGTTTTGACCGTGCCGCAAGTGTACAGCGTCGCACCGGCCGCGGCCACGATGGAGCGTCCCGGTTCCATGAGGATCATCGGTTTCTCCATCTGATATTCGAGGGCGAGTCGGTCGATCTCCCGGCCGAGCGCGCGGATGTTGGCAACGTAGTCGATCGCGGGATCGTCCTCCGTGTAGCGTACGCCGAAGCCGCCGCCGATATTCAGCATCCGAACGGAACAGCCGAATTTCGCGCGGACTTTCGCCATGAACGCGAGCATGATCTCGCACGCTTCGCGGAACGGATCAATATCGAAAATCTGCGAGCCGACGTGGCAATGGAATCCGTCGAGAATGAGATGACGGCAGTCCATGGCCGCCTTGACGAAATCGAACGCCTGCCCGGTCAGAATGGCCATGCCGAATTTCGAGTCAACGTTGCCCGTGATGATCTTCTGATGCGTGTGCGGGTCGATGCCGGGCGTGATGCGCAGGAGAATGTGCGGCGTTTTGCCCGCTTTTTCCGCAATCGCTTCGAGAGCGCCGAGCTCGTCCGGGCTGTCTACGACGATGTGGCCGACGCCGAGCGAGAGCGCATAGGAAAGATCCGCATCCGTCTTGTTGTTGCCGTGGAAGAAGACGTCCTCCATCGGGAATCCGGCGGCATGCGCGGTGGTCAGTTCGCCGGAGGATACACAGTCGGCGGCGAGGCCTTCTTCGCGGATCAGTCGGTAGAGACCCTTGTAGCAGAGCGCCTTTCCGGCGTACACCGGGATGGAATCCGCGCCGAACGCTTCAGCAAACGCGGCCTTATAGAGACGGCACATGGCGCGCACCGCGTCGGTGTCGAGAATATAGGCAGGCGTGCCGTATTCGGCGGCCAGTTCAATGGCGTCGAGTCCGCCGATCGTGAGATGACCGGCTGCATTGTCGGAATAGGAGGGATGAAGCCTCGTTACGGTTATTCCTTTCTTTGCATTTGTGCCGGTTCAAAGAATTTGACGCCCATTGGCGGCAAAAGGCACAAATGAGGTTTGAAACAGCAAACCTGCGATAACAGATTGCATGCTTTTCAAACATTTCTCCAGAATCATGATAGTTTCGCGGCGTCGTAAATGGCCTTCCAGAGGTCATCCCGACCGGCGCCCGATTTGGCGGAATAGAGAATGAGCGGCAAGTCCGCCGTGCGTTTGTCCGCAGCGATGGCGTCCGTGAACGCTTTCTTTTCGGTCGCGTTCAGCTTGTCGATCTTGGTGGCGACGAGCACGTGCGGCAGATCGGCGGCGCGCAGATAATCAAGCATATCGCAGTCGTCGGCGGTCGGGCCGGTGCGGCTGTCGATCAGCTGGCAGACCAACTTCAGCGAATCAAGGTTCGGATTGTTCGTGAAATATCCGTCCGTGAGCGCCGACCAGCGCTGCTTGTCCTCGAACGTGCGCTTGGCGTAGCCGTAGCCGGGCAGATCGACCAGATACAGCCGCCGATCCACGTCGTAAAAGTTGATCGTGATGGTCTTGCCGGGTTCGCCGCTGACGCGCGCCAGACTTTTGCGGTTCAGGAGCGAGTTGATGAGCGAGCTTTTGCCGACGTTCGAGCGCCCGGAAAAGGCGACCTGCGGGATCCGGTCGGCGGGAAACTGCTTCGGCAGTCCGGCGGTGATCTTCAGGCTGGTGTTGTTGAGGTTAAGTCTCATAAGCGATCCTTACGCGTTGTGGATGATGTAGGAGGAATTGCTCTTCGGCGGGCAGACGACGGTCGGCTTTTCTTCCGGGCGCGCGGGCTGTACGGGAATCCGTTCTGTCAGATCGGCCGCCGATTCGCGCACGAGCGCACGGGAGAGTATGTCGTCGAGCGTTTCGCACGGGATGAACGTCATTTCTTCCCGGACGACGGAATCGAGTTCCGCGATGTCGCGCATATTTTCCTTCGGGATCAGCAGCGTGCGGATGCCGCGCGTGTAGGCTGCCGTGGATTTTTCACGGAGTCCGCCGATCGCCAGAACGCGGCCGGTCAGCGTGATCTCGCCGGTCATGGCGATGTCGTGCCGCACCGGGATGCCGGAGAGAGCGCTGACGAGCGTCGTGGTCATCGTGACGCCGGCACTCGGCCCGTCTTTCGGAACGGCGCCTTCGGGCACGTGTACGTGGATATCCTTGTTCTTGTAAAAATCGGGATCAATGCCGTAGGCGCGGCCGTGCGAACGGATGTAGGTGACGGCGATGTGAGCCGATTCCTTCATGACGTCGCCGAGCGTGCCGGTCAGCTCGATCTTGCCGGTGCCGTCCACGACGAGGGCTTCGACCTGGAGCAGATCGCCGCCGACTTCCGTGTAGGCGAGACCGTTCGTGACGCCGACGAGATCCTTCTGCGAGAGGGAATCGTCGATGAAGCGGCGCGGGCCGAGGTAGGATTCGAGATCCGCCTTCGTGATCGAGACGATCTTGCATTCCTTGTCTTCGACCATCTTCTTGGCGGCTTTGCGGCAGAGCGCGGCGAGCTCGCGTTCCAGATTGCGGACGCCGGATTCGCGCGTGTAGCCGTCGATCAGATCGCGGATCGTGTCGTCGGGCAGCTTCAGCACGCGGCGGGAGAGCCCGTGGCGCTTGAGCTGCTTCGGCAGGAGATGATTCTTGGCGATCGCCAGTTTTTCGGCCGGCGTGTAGGTGTTCAGTTCAATGACTTCCATACGGTCGAGCAGCGGACGCGGGATCGTGTCGAGCGTGTTGGCCGTGCAGATGAAGAGACATTCGGAGAGATCGACGGGCAGTTCGATGAAGTGATCGCGGAACGCCTTGTTCTGCTCCGCATCGAGCACTTCGAGCAGCGCGGACGCCGGGTCTCCCTGCACGCTTGCGCACATTTTATCCACTTCATCGAGCAGCATGACGGGATTGAGCGAGCCGCACTGCGTGAGCGCCGCGATGATGCGTCCGGGCATGGAGCCGATGTAGGTCTTGCGGTGACCGCGGATGTCGGATTCATCCCGGATGCCGCCGAGCG